>NZ_WXWT01000410.1:0-9162 GCF_009904725.1 Vibrio sp. V43_P6S15P86 | reverse complement strand
ATTCTAGTTTATTGATATTTCATGCTTCATTGAATTTAACGTGAAGTAAGTTATGTCTCACACACATGCGCAACCAGCAGACTCGGTTGCTACACCCAAATCATGGCAGATGCCAGATACCCTCATTTTGATCTTCATTGTTGGTATTCTCGCTGCGATTCTTACCTACTTAATTCCTGCTGGCCATTTTGACAGTCAGCAAGTGACTTATATGGTCGATGGTGCAGAAAAAACTCGCACGGTTATCGATCCATCTTCTTTCTCTTATGCAACCGACGAAAACGGTGAATTGGTTTACAACAAGGTTGGCCTGTTTGCTTCTGGTGGTGGCATTGGTCTCATGAACTTCCCTTTCGAAGGGCTAGTTTCAGGCTCTAAATGGGGCAGCGCGATCGGCGTGATTATGTTCATGTTGGTTATCGGTGGTGCTTTCGGCGTTGTAATGCGAACAGGCACCATCGACAACGGTATCTTGCGCCTTATCGATAAGACCAAAGGTAACGAAGCGCTATTCATTCCAGTGCTATTTTTGCTGTTCTCTCTGGGTGGTGCGGTATTTGGTATGGGTGAAGAAGCCGTAGCATTTGCGATTATTATCGCTCCGCTTATGGTTCGCCTTGGTTACGATGGTATCACTACGGTAATGGTTACCTATGTTGCGACTCAAATTGGCTTCGCTACTTCTTGGATGAACCCTTTCTCTGTTGCTATTGCACAAGGCATTGCGGGTGTACCTGTTTTATCCGGCATGACTGTGCGCATGGGGTTATGGGCTGGCTTTACGTTAATCGGTATCGCCTTCACCATGATCTACGCCGCTCGCGTGAAGTCAAACCCAGAACTTTCTTACAGTCACCGCACAGACAAATACTTCCGTCAGCAAGAGCTTGGCAATCAAGATTCTCGTTGGAATATCGGCGATACACTCGTCATTCTTACGGTCATCGCAACCACAGTATGGGTTGTTTGGGGCGTGGTCGCTAACGCATGGTACATCCCAGAAATCGCTTCTCAATTCTTCACTATGGGCTTTGTTGTCGCGATCATCGGTACGATTTTTCGCTTAAACGGTATGACGCTCAACTGCGCAGCCGATGCGTTTAAGGAGGGGGCGGCTATTATGCTTGCTCCTGCTCTATTGGTTGGTTGTGCAAAAGGTGTGTTACTTATCCTAGGTGGCGGTACGACCGATGAAGCGAGTGTACTGAACTCTATTCTGAACAGTGCTGGCGGCGTGATCAGTGGGCTTCCTGACGTAGCTGCGGCATGGTTAATGTATGTATTCCAATCTATCTTCAACTTCTTCGTTACTTCCGGATCTGGACAAGCGGCACTGACGATGCCTTTATTAGCGCCATTGGCGGATATTGCAGGTGTCACGCGCCAAGTTGCCGTTTTGTCATTCCAACTTGGAGATGGTTTTACCAACGTTATCGTCCCTACTTCAGCATCCTTGATGGCAACACTTGGTGTCTGCCGCATCGACTGGGGTGATTGGGCAAAATTCTGCTGGCGATTTATCCTATTACTCTTTACCCTGTCGAGTGTCGTCGTTATCGCAGCTCATATGATGGGGTTTGCGTAACACGAAATCAATTGGCACTAAGGCGAGACACGTTCTCGCCTTATTAATACTCTTCGTATGGCGACGTTAAGGTTTTAGATTGGCTTATGGTTTTGGAGTGGTAACTTTAATGGCAACACAACTTCTCGATGACATGATTCAAGGTCATCAAGTGATTCAATCTCTCAATGTAGCAGACCTAGGTCCGGGTGAGCATAAGTTTTGGTTCCGCATCGCGACCAACGCGATCTCTCAGTGGCAACATCTTCCTGTTTTGGTATTCAAAGGTGAAAAACCTGGCAAGAAAATCATGATCACCGCAGGGGTTCATGGTGATGAATATAATGGTGTGTTAGCAGCGCAGAAGACCGCTAGAGAACTCATTGGCACTGAAGTCGCTGGTACTGTCACTATTGTTCCAACCATTAACATGCCAGGTATGCTAAACCACAGCCGCGATTTCTATTCCGCAGACCCGGATGCGTCTCCTGCAAACTTAAACCGCTTTTTCCCTGGTGACCAAAACGGCAATGAGGCACAACGCTACTTATATGCATTGTGGAATGATCTGCTCAAGCCAAATGCTGATTTAGCCATTGACCTTCACACTCAAACCAGTGGTGCGGCCTATCCACTATACGTGTTTGCAGACTTCCGAATTGAGCAATCATTAGAAATGGCTCGTCTCATTAATCCTGATGCGATTTTAAATGATCCCGGAGATGCTGGCGTCCTTGAAACAGTTTGGAATAACCATGGTGTCCCAAGCATTACGGTTGAAGTGGGTATGGGGCGCTACACAGAGCAAAAACTCATTAGTCGAACCGTATCAGGCATTTTTAATGTGTTGAAGCAGCATAACGTCGTAGAAGGTGAGATAGAGCCTATCACTTCATGCTTGGAAGGAAACGAGATCGTCAGTGTGAAAGCGACACATGGTGGCTTTGTACTACCTCATGTTGGTTTGATGGATTTTGTCGAGCAAGGCCAAATGGTTGCTATTCAATACGACAGCTTTGGCACTGAAGTTGAGCGCTACACTGCCCCTACAAGTGGTACAGTGCTCAGCCACAATGTGGAATCAATTCGGGCGCCTGGCTCTCTGATCGTTCGTTTGATTAAGTAAACCATAACCGTTTGTCGATAGATCTACCTTTCAACGCTCACTCAAATTTATATAAGCCCCATCACGAGTAATCAAAAATGATGGGGCTATATTTTTGATTACTTGAAGTTACAAGGTAACAAAAGTATTCCAAGCAAAACTCAAAACCGCTAGACAGAAACTCCGCTTCTGTTGATTTTAGAAGTCACATTGATGAACTTAAAACTGTCGTCCACTCTCTTGATCAACGAGAATTAGCTCATCTAACGCGAAACCTTTCTCTTTAGCAACCTGCTTAAAACGCTCCAGGATTTTCTCATCAACGTTGGGTGTTCTAGACAATAGCCACAAGTAGTCGTGGTTGTAACCGGAGACAAACGCATAGTCATAGTTTTCACCTAGCTCAAACACAATGTAAGAAGAATAGATTGGCCCAAAAAAGGAAACCTTTAAGTGTCCAACCGTTTCATCTTCAACAAAATAAGCTTTACCTTCAGCTTCGGACCACTGTTGCTCTTCTTCTGAATATCCACGGTTTATCACCTTAACCCCACCATCCTCGCGAACCTGATACTCAGCGGTAACGTTGGATAAGCCTCGCTCAAACGAATGGTCTAGGCGTGCAATCTCATACCACTTACCTAGATATGGCTCTAAATCGAAATTATTCACAGGTTCCACCCCATCCGGTTTAGAGGTACAGCCAAATAAAGTTACAAGTGATAAAAGTAATAATGTTTTTAGCGATTTCATACAACACCTAAATTTGATTTAGTGATTGATTTTACTGTAGAAGGTAGCAAATCGATCACTAAGTCGCACCACTGTCCCAAAGGTACGTAGCTACACATCACAGTTCTTCATTATCAATAGCATGCTGAACACCAAAACCTCGTTATGTCAGCAATTCCCTAACAATATTGTTCTATGTTTTACTTACAAGTTGGTCATACTTGTATATTTTGTCAGAATTTAACCGTATGCATATAGAAACTTTGCACAATATAGACATACGCTGTCATATCACCCTCCTATAATACGTCGCGATATAGACAGAGGTTATTGTTATGAAATTAAAAACAGTGTCAGTTTGTGCACTTTTGGTATTGCTTGCAGGTTGCCAGCAGGAAAACCCAAGCCAAGCGACACAATTAACAACCTCGGCAGATGTATGTAATACACAAGGAAACATGCCAGGTGGGTGGAATGAGTTTAATGCTACCCCTGATGCACAAAAGGCAATGGCTTTTGTTTTGAAAAGAATGGACACAATAGCGTCGTTCAAACAAATACTGAACGTTCACGCGCAAATCGTTAGCGGCGTCAACTATGCCATTGAGTTTGAATTGGATGATGGCTCTATTTGGAATACAGTTGTTTATCGCAACCTAGATGGTGAGTATGCGATTACCCAATCGCCAAAAGAAGGCCACTTTTGCGAACAGTAGCGATTAAGTAAGAAAGCCCCTAGATAGGGGCTTTGGGTTTTGTGATAGCAACTGAATTAGACAGCGAAGCTACATTGAGATTTGACCGATACTATCGAACCGACTCTTGATGGTTCAACATCAATCCTCTGCGCCATTTGTTCTTTTAACTCAGAAACGTGAGAAATAACACCGATCATGCGTCCAGTCTGTTGCAAATCCACTAGCGTTTGAATGGCGAGATCCAAAGATTCTGGGTCTAAACTACCGAACCCCTCATCAATGAATAAAGTGTCTAAACGGATACCACCACTATAGGATTGCACAACATCCGACAAGCCAAGCGCCAAAGCAAGCGCTGCCATAAACGATTCACCACCGGAAAGTGTCGCAACATCACGTGTTTTTCCTGTGTAGCCATCTTCAACCATTAAATCTAAGCCGCGACCCGCAGCGCCTTTGAAGCCCTCTGTTTTTCGAGCAAGAATATAGCGCCCTTTACTCATGAGGCTTAAACGTTGAGAGGCCTGAATTAAAACATCATCCAACAGTACACCAAGAACAAAGCGATGCAGGCTAACCCTGCTGCCTGTTTTACCGCTGGCAACGTCGTATAACGTACCAAACACTTTGTACTCTTCTTCTAACTTGCTATTTTTCTCATGCAGCGTAGCAATATCTTTACGAACTTTTTCAATTCGCTCAAAGGTTGAGCGCGTGGTATCGAGCTGATTCCTTACTTCAATATACTGCGCTTGCAGAGTGGTTAAGCTGTCGTTAAGCGAATCCAAGTCCGGTCTTTCAAGCGCTTTCAATGCATGGTTTAAATCATGTAGTGTTTGTTCAAGCTTGGTTTGTGTCTGTTTGAAGTTGTCTATTTCTTTCTGCCACGCTTGAAGCTCATCATCTGTCACTCTGCTATTTAGATAACTGCTTTCATCCTCAAATTTACTCGCCTGTAATGCCTCATTCCACGCTAATTCTGCTTGGCTAAGCTTTTGTTCTGACTCAGATAGCCACTGCTTGTTCGTCACTAACTGACTTTCAGCATTCGATTGCGCTAATACCGCTTGCTGCAAAGCGTTTTGCGCCTTTTCTAAGCCTGTGTTCAAACTCAGAATTTGCTCTTTTGTCAGCAAAATTTCACGTTCAAGCAAGTCAGCGGAACTGTATTTTGGGTCAATAGAAGCTTGTAATTGAGCCAATTGTTCTTGGTTTGCTTGAACGGTTGATTCATTTGCCGCCATTTGATTCTGCAGCTCATGAATTTTATTTTCACCCACTAAGCAGCGTTGATTAAGCTGTTCAACGTTCTTTTCTAGCTTTTCAATATCAATAGATTGTAGACGTAGAAGTTGATCATTAAGCGCCTGCAACTCAGTTTGAACCGTCGAGATCTCAGATGCTGCATGCTCACCAAGCTCTTCTTTCAACTGGTCGATTTGATTCTGATGCTGAATAATGACAACGTTATGTTGTTCTAGCTGATTACTTAGCTGGTTCAGTGAGGTTTGAGCTTCTCTTTCTTTCACTCTGGCAGCCTGAACTTGCTCTTTTGTAACGACTTCTTCAACAAACGTCGCAGGGTTAGGATGCGCTTGGCTGCCACATACCGGACATGCTTCACCTGCCTTTAGTCGCTGCGCTAATACTGCCGCTTGAGCGTTGTGCCACTTAAGCTCTATCGTATCAGCGGCTTGTTGACACTGCATATAGCGCTGACTGGCTTCCTGTAATGACTGCTGCTTGCTTACGGTTAACGCCGTGAGTTTAGAGAGTTCCAAAGTAAGACCATGCAGCTTTTGTAGATCCTGTAGTAGTCGTTGTTTTTGTTTTATTTCCGCATCGATGCTGCCAACAAGCGCAACATCTACTCGGGCTTGCTCTAGCTCTTTCTGGCCCTGTTGCGCCTGAAACGCTAACTTGTCTTTCAGCTCTATGTACTGTTTTAACGTTGCTTCAAATTGTTGTTTTTGTTGATGACCTGCCGTTATTTTTCTTTCCAAGTTGGCTTTTTCAACCAACTTGTCTTTCATACTTTCAAGTTGATACTGCAGTTGCGTTAACTGTGGGACTTTTGCCGCGGCTTCTTTTGCACTTTGCTGCAAGTTTTCTTTTTCTTTCGTAACAGCATTGGCTTTATCAAGACTCTCTTTCAAGGCAACTATTTTTTGTCTGAGCTCTTGAGTTTGAGTTTTTGCACTTTGTAATGAGACGTAGGGTAATTCTATCTTATTGGCATTTTTAGCATTTTCTAATTGCAGTTGACGAACTTTTATCGAGTCTGAGTGTTCTAGATGCAGCTTGAGTGCGTTTTCTGCTTGCTCTCGTTTCGAAAACTCTCCATTAATAGTTTCCGCTTTTTGTAATTCAGATTTAGCAACATTTAGCTTATCTAACGAAGCTTGTTCATTCTTTCTATCGACCTCTAGCTGCTCAGCTGCTTGTTCAAGCTGGTGTAATAATTCCTGCTCTGAAATCACTCCTGCAACTTGTAAAGCGCCTCGAATTTGATTATCAAATTCATCTTTCGCTTTACTGATTGCGCTCGCTTTATCCTTGAGCGCGTACTCAATTTTTTTATATATGTCCGTTTGAAAGAGCTGACCAAAAATTTCTTCGCGCTCTTTAGAACTAGCAAGCAACAGCTCGCGGAACTTTCCTTGAGGCAATACCATTACTTGGCGAAATTGCGTTTCATTCAAACCAATAATATTGCTCACTTCTGTTTTAACTTGAGTCGTCTTGCTAGTGATGAGCTTTTCGGTCTCGCCGAGTTCATAAAGAGCCGCAGTGTGCTTTTTTACCGTCATCCCTTCACCACGCGCTTTGGGCGCTTCCTGCTCTGGAGATCGCACAACTCGGTATTGTTTGCCATGTAACGAAAATTCTAGAACGACTTCAGTTGGTAAATCTTGCGCCGATAAGTCACATCGCATCTGGATGCCTTGCCGCTCATTACTGGTAGTTTCACCGTAAAGGGCAAAGCAAATGGCATCTAAGATCGACGTTTTACCTGAGCCTGTAGGACCATTAATCAAAAACAGAGGGTTACGGCCAAGCTTTTCAAAGTCAATGACTTCGGTTTTTGCAAACGGACCAAAGGCTTGCATGGTAAGTTTAATTGGTTTCATCTTTGGTCCCTATTGCTGTGATAATTGCTTAATAATGTCAGTAACGGCTTGTTCTTGCTCTTGGGATAATTGACTATCTTGCGCCTCAATAAAAAAGTCTCGGAACATATCAATTTCGCTTCGGGCCAACTTTGCTTGCGCCATTTCCTGCTCTACCCCAATTAACATACCCGGTTTCTCAAGATGTAAAACGTTTGGATACACCGAACGAAGCTTTTCCATTGGATTTAAAATCGCATGTTTATCCATCAAACGAACTAACAAATAATCTTCATTTTTAGGGTCAGTCTTGCCCTGCTCTATGACTTTATCTAGCTCTCCCTCAACAATGCGCATTTCATGAGGGGCAATTAGCTCAATATGTTTAGCAGAGACAAATCCTTTCTTGTCTAGTTCGACTAAAGTGAAGCCTTTCTTCTGGTTCTGTTCACCAAAACTGTACTTCATGAGCGAACCAGAATAACGGATATGCTCTGCGCCTTTCTTTTGAGGCTGATGTAAATGACCAAGTGCGACGTAGTCGAAATCTAAGAAATGCTCATGACTTACGCGATCAGAGCCACCAATAGATAGTGGTCGTTCAGAGTCAGACTCAATAGCACCATCAACAAAACAGTGGCTAACGAGAACACGCCTTTGCTCTGAAATGAAATGCTCTCTTATTTGCTCTACAAGCAGTTGATGTGCCTCATCATGAGTTGATACCGAGGTTTTGTAGGCAAATCTGACCTGTTCAGGGTCGTTATAAGGCATGCCATAAAACGCTACCTCACCCGCAGAGTCCGTTTTTATGATGATGGGAGTTAGCATATCTTCAAAGTTACTAACAATATGAAGGCCTGCATTTTTCATTTGCTCTGAGCCAAAACCTAATCGTTCTGCACCATCATGGTTGCCAGATATCAATATCATCGGTGTTTTCAGTTCAGTACAAATACGCTTCACGACTCGATTTAGCAGTTCTATTGCAACCGTTGGTGGCACCGAACGGTCATAAATATCTCCCGCCACTACAACGGCATCGACGGGATTGTGTTCAATATAGTTAATCAGTTGTTCGAGTACTGCTTGTTGATCTTCGAGTAGTGATACATTGTGGAATTGTCGACCAAGATGCCAATCTGAGGTGTGGATAAACTTCATTCGAATTCACTTTCCGCCAAATCTTTAAGCTAGGTTTGCTCCTGCAAGAATCCGAATTTCAGCCGTGTAAACATCAGAGTATTACGTGACTTGCTGAATCTGGCACAAACCAAAGCTCAATATATTTAATTTGGGTTAGGATATCTTGAGTCGAACAGCTTTTCATGTAGTTTATGTTCTATGGTTCACTATTTCACCGGAAAGCGAGAAGAACGTTGTATAAACACCTTTTAAGCAACATTAAGCGATGGTCTCGAATAAAAAAACCGTCACATTTTAACCATTAAAAACCAACGTTTAGAAGGGACAAACTAGCTCAAGAACTACTCGTTATGCCAATTGTATAGAACTCCCACCGTATAACCATCTGGCTCGATATCAGCTTGCAAAACGTGGAAGTCTGAGTTGAGGCTGCTTCTTTGATGCTCCTCAATCATTAACACTTTTAAAACACCTCCGCATGCGCCCAGCCCTCCTAGTTTAACATCAATAAATTGATACTGAGTTTGATCGGTCACCCAAGGAGACAAGAATTGCATAGCATTTAACCATCGAGGCTCATCTCCATCAATGGATAAATGCAACTCACTAAGTGAGTGATCACACCCTACTCCAAGTTGTTTAAACACTTTATCGACAGCAATGCTTTGTTGTTTGGTATCTAAATCAATTCGAACATCATCAGTAACAAGGCCGGACTGTTGAAAAAGCACTTCGTCAAAATGATCGAGTTTTGAGATTTGGCATGCTTTTCTGCATCGCGAGCAATTTCTATAGCCAGTATCCAAG
>NZ_WXWT01000010.1:0-9231 GCF_009904725.1 Vibrio sp. V43_P6S15P86 | reverse complement strand
GTGTTCGCCCGAAAGTATTTGCAAGACTTTGTGAACTAATTCAAAATTAACTGGTATAGCCAGTTGTGCTTAAATTTTTAAGGGTGTTTATGAAGGTCACAAATCTATTTAAAGACAAAGTTGATGCGATTTCTGCTCATCAATCCGAGTTTATGAATTGGATGTCTCCAACGTTACGCGATTATTGGAGTGACTTTTTGGGAAAAGCTCAGAATAGCTTTCTTTTCTCGAAAGTTCGTGATCACCAACAGCCAGCTGTTAACGAAGAGGTTGCGCCTCAACCTGCACCAATCGTAATGGCACCTGAGGCTCAAAAGCTGTATGACGAGTTAAGTGAAAAAATTGGTGAAGTGATTCACACTGGTGACTGGGTGCATGTATCTCAAGAACGTATCAATCAATTTGGTGCGGTAACGGAAGACATGCAGTGGATTCACACAGATCCAGAACGTGCGTCAGTTGAATCTCCATTTAAGACAACCATCGCTCATGGCTTTTTAACATTAGCATTGTTGCCTAAATTGACTGACTCAGTGGACCCTGATAAGCCAATGTTCCCAACAGCCAAAATGGTCGTTAACTTAGGCTTAAACCAAGTTCGTTTCCCTTACCCTGTTAAAGCAGGAAACAACGTTCGTGCGGTCAGCACCTTAACAAAAGTAACGCCGATCAAAAAAGGTTTGGAGATCGAGCGTGAAATTAAAGTGGAAATCGAAGGTATTCGTCGACCTGGTGCTGTTGTCGTTTCTGTTATTCAACTGCATTTCTAATTCCAGAGCCAGATAGAAAACATATAAAAAGAGAGCATTAATATGCTCTCTTTTTGGTTTTATTGATTAAAGCTTTTTACTGGAGTGTAACCGTAATCAGCAATCGCTTTTTGTCCTTGTTCTGAACGAAGGAAGGTGACGAATCCTTTACCTGGTTCGCTAATCTTATTGACTTTGTAGAGTACTAGGAATGGCCGCGCCAATTTATATTTGTGATTGCTAATGTTTGCCGAAGTTGGGTCAATACCATCTAATTGAATCGCTTTTATTGAGCGATCTACTGATCCCACAGAAATAAACCCAATTGCACGAGTATTATGGTTCACGATGGTTTTTACCATGCTGTTGCTATTTACAACCAAGTTGTTCGGGCTGATATCTGAGACGAGGCGATCATTTACGATTTTGGTTAGTCCTAGCAGACTTTCAAAACTGTAGCGTGAGCCTGAAGACGCCTCTCTAGTGACAACAGCGATAGGTTGATCTGCACCCCCAACCTCTTTCCAATTCTTGATTTTACCTTTGTAGATATCAAACAGTTGTTGTTGAGAAAGGTTTTTTACAGAGTTTGTACGGTTTACAACAACAGCTAGGCCATCATAAGCGATAGGATATACGTTGAGATCTTCACCTTTTTCGCTTTCTGTCAGATAGCGAGAGCTCATCCCAATCTCGGCTACGCCTTTATTAACCATTGTAATACCCGCACTAGAACCAATACCTTGAACTGCAATGTAATCGTCCGGGTGTGTTTTGTTGTATTCCTCTGCAAGTACATCCATTACGCGAGCAACCGAGGTTGACCCAGAGATATTAATTTCTTTTGCAATGGCGGGGAGGGAGACTGCTATGGCCAATAACGTCGCCACAGTAAAACGTAACATATTAAACTCCATATACGGTATAAAGCAGCGTTTATGATATTGCGTTCAGGTTACACTTTTGTGAACTGTCAGGTCTAAACAAGGGAATTCTTTCTAACCAAGAGGTGATGTAGGTAGCGTTTCCAAGCAAAGTGAGATGATAATCTGAGGAAATGAGAATATAGCCACACTTTGTTTGAGGTAGGCAGATAATCAGCATCGGTGGTGGTGTAAAGGTTATATACTAGGATCGACAGCTCTAACTATCATCCATCGGGAGAACGTTGATGTCAGTGTCCCAAATGGCGACAAGTCGTTTATACAAATCAGTTCAATCGCTCTGCTCTGCGCGTAATGCTAACCTGCCTGTCGAGCAGGGTAAGTGCCTATATGAGCCAGTGGAGAATGGTGTCGAGCTTCATAGAGCGCATTTTCTTCTTGATTCACAGCACAGCGAATATACCTCTCCCGTCGCGAAGATCGTGTTTGATGAGGGCAATCAGCTTTGGTATTTCTACGTCCCAACGTATCGCAACGAATTATTAAGGTGGATACCTTATAAGCCACTTCCATACAGCCAAACGCTTGAAGAACTACTCACCGAATTGGAAAGCGATCCTCAAGCGTGTTTTTGGGAATAGGGAACGCTCCAATTCTAACAGCTGCCAATGTCGCCATAATTTATGCTTTGGATTTAACGACTTGGTTTCTAAAGTCTTTCGGTGTCATGTTGTAAACCGATTTAAATGCGGTACTGAAATGCGCAGCACTTTTAAATCCGGATTCAAACGCTATTTCTGTTATAGATTTTTCTGACATGCGCAACTGGGTTGCGGCGAAGTTGATCCGCTTCACTTTTAATATCTGTGAAAATGAAAGATCCTCTGCGGCGAGGCGGCGTTTTAAGGTCGCAATAGACATGCTCATATGAGCCGCTAAGCCTTCCAGAGTGATATCTTTCTCGATATTGTTCTCAATATACTTGATGGCCTTTTGAGAGTCGCTTAGGCTGCTTGCATCATCTATGATTGATAGGATGTTTGGCTCTACCTCCACCATTAACGACAGCAGTGCCATTGCGATATGACCTTGTGTGTAGTCTGGAGCATTGCGACTCGCTAAGTTGACCAATGTGTCTTTTAGTTGTGCTACTTCGCTGCTGGTTTGCGCTGAAAAAGGATAGAAGCGCCTTTCTTCCGTCTTGGAGCGTAGCATTGGGTGTGCTTTTTTAAAGTCACAGAATAGATTTGGGTTGAAGAGTAGAGCCAGTGCTTTAAAGCCATCTTCACTAGGAATGGCTTCTGCGCTGCTCAAATCAGAGGAGTTGTAGAGAGTAAAATCTCCAGCTTTAAGTTCAAACTGTTCACCATTTGGTTGATGAACTAATAGGGCACCTTCTTCAACAACATATAAGCCATTATGTGTTGCGGTGTAACGCTCACTTTTGCGCGCAGTGAAGTGATTAAAGCGAATGATCTCAATGTTCGGCATATTCGTTCTTATCATTTTTACATAACAAATAAAAAAGGCGCTCAATAGAGCGCCTTTTAACTTCATTCGGTATTATTCACTTACAGTCTGTTCTGCTTGTGCTGCTGGTTGTTCAGCAAATACCTGGGTTGGCTTTGCAACTAAACTGCGGTTCTCTTGGTTTACGTCCGCAAGGACAATTTCCAATGTATCACCAAGTTTGTATACGACCTCTTTATCGATAGAGATGGTACCGTTGTCGCCATTGCACTCAATTCTTTCTTTATTATCAAGAATTAGTGCACCAGGAATAAAGGCTGCTGCGCCATTTTCGAGAAGTCGGACACGTGCACCAGCACGATTAATATCGAAAATCTCACCTGTGAAACAAGTTTTCTTGTTCGGCTCATCAGCAAGCGTACGTGCATATAACCAATCTGAGACATTTCGCTCAGCAATTTTATGATGTTTACGGTGCAAAGCTAGTTCTTCACCGACTTGATCATCAGGTTTTTGCACGGGCTCTTTGCCTAGGATGACGGCCTTCAACATGCGATGGTTGATCATATCACCGTACTTACGAATTGGTGATGTCCAAGTCGCATAGATATCCAGCCCCATAGCGTAATGAGGAAGAGGCTGATTACCCACTTCACTGTAGGCTTGGAACTTACGAATACGATTATCTAGGTAAGAGGTTTCTTGCGCAGCCAACCAGCGACGCAATGCAGCAAAGCCTTCTAGAGTGGTAATTGAGTCCGCTGTGAATTCCAGTTCACCTTCTGGGTTGACAAGTTGAACCACTTCTTCAATCTTCTCAGTCTTAATGCCAGCGTGAGTATTGAAAACACCTGTTTCAAATTTATCGCGCAGTGTACGACCAGCACAGATGTTTGCGGTAATCATTGACTCTTCAACCAAGCGATTTGCACTGCGGCGCATATCTGCATGGATAGCAACCACATCGTTGTCTTCACTCAGCTCAAAACGGTAGTCAGGGCGGTCTGGGAAGACCACTGCGTTTTTCTCACGCCATTCTGCGCGAGCAAGGGAGAAGTCGTAAAGGTCACGAACGATCGTCGCGATCTCTTCAGATGGTTGCCATGCTTCTGAGCTGCCGTTTTCTAGCCAATCAGACACGTGATCGTATGCTAGGCGTGCGTGTGATTTGATGTTTGCTGCAAAGAACTTGATATCGTCGCCAATTACGCCGTCTTTATTTACGGTTACGGTACAGCAAATAGCAGGGCGGATTTCGCCTTCAATCAGAGAGCATAGGTTGTCTGCTAGATCGCGAGGCAGCATTGGAATATTGCGGCCCGGAAGATAAATAGTATAGCCACGCTCACGTGCTACTTTATCCATTTCATCTTCTGGTGTGATGTAGGCGGTTGGATCTGCGATAGCGATAGTCAGTTCGAAATCGCCAGATTCGGTTTTCTTCGCGTACAGCGCATCGTCCATATCTTTGGTTGATTCACCGTCGATAGTCACGAAAGGAACGTGTGTCATGTCTACGCGTTCTAGATCGGCGTCGTCTTTTAGTTCCCAGTTCTCGATGCCTGCTGGCTCAGAGTTTGGTAGATCGTTTTGAGCAAGCGTTACCCACCAAGGTGCAATTTTGTCGTTCGCGTCTGTGATTTTTTCAGAAATTTCCACGAAGAAAGAGTTATCGCCTTTTAGAGGGTGGCGAATAAGATGTGCGACAACCCAATCTCCCTCTGCGAACTCGTCAGGTTTGAGACCTTTCTTTAGTTTCGCTTTAAGAGAAAGCTTTTTAAGCTGCGGGTGATCAGGTGCTACGTTTAGCTTGCCTTTGAACATTTTGACTCGACCAATAAAGCGAGTCACGGCTTGTTCTAACAGCTCTTGTGGCTCAGCAACTTCGCGTTCATTTTCTGTGCGGATAATGGCGACGACTTTGTCACCGTGCATGCACTTTTTCATGTACGCAGGTGGGATGAAGAAGCTAGTCTTGCTGTCCACTTCCAAAAAGCCAAAGCCTTTATCTGTGGCTTTTATTGAGCCTTCTTTTTTCGGCAGGTTTTCTTGGATTTTCTGCTTAAGCTGAGCGAGTAGTGGGTTATCTTGAAACATCTTTTCTTAAATTACCTATGGAGTTGGGCACACTATAATCATTGCGAGCTATTATTACTACCTGTGGAGCGCAATTTCGCCGTGAATTTTGCTGATCGAATTGCAGGAAATCGGCTTAAATATTGATGAAAAACTCATCTGCGAGCTGCGCAAATCTACGGGGAATGGTGGGGCTGGTGGAAAAATATGCTAAAAATGCCATTATTGAGAATAAATTGTGATGTAATTCAATTTTTTCTGGCTTTTTTTATGCTTTTAAGGAATAATCCGCCTCCCTTAGTCGTCCCTAATGGCTTATCGCGGTTGTGTACTGTGCTGTGTTCCTGTCTGAATGGAATCAGTAACTGGATGAATCAGTATCGAATTGGAAGAGCATATGGGACTGTTTTTTTGTTTAATTAAGTAGGATCCCAATGCAAGATTCTGTTATTCAATTCAGCGATTTATCTCTGAATGATTCTATCCTTTCTGCTCTAGACGGAATGGGTTTCGTGTCACCAACTCCAATTCAGGCTGCGGCAATCCCACACCTGTTGGAAGGTGCTGACGCGCTGGGTAAAGCTCAAACAGGTACAGGTAAAACGGCAGCGTTCTCTCTGCCTCTTCTAAATAAGATCGATCTCAACCAACGTAAACCACAAGCTATCGTTCTTGCGCCAACGCGTGAGTTAGCGATCCAGGTTGCGGCTGAAATGAAAAACCTTGGTAAGAACATCAAGGGTCTTAAAGTTTTAGAGATTTACGGTGGTGCTTCTATCGTAGATCAGATGCGTGCTCTTAAGAGCGGTGCACAAGTTATCGTTGGTACTCCAGGTCGTGTACAAGACCTTATCAACCGTGAACGTCTACACCTAGATGAAGTAAACACGTTTGTACTAGACGAAGCTGACGAAATGCTAAACATGGGTTTCGTTGATGACGTTACTGCGATCATGGAACACGCACCAGAGTCTGCTCAACGCGTTCTATTCTCTGCAACAATGCCTCCGATGCTTAAGAAAATCGTTGAGCGTTTCCTACGTGAGCCTGTAATGGTTGACGTTGCTGGTAAGAACCACACTGTAGACAAAGTTCAACAGCAGTTCTGGGTAGTGAAGGGTGTAGAGAAAGATGAAGCGATGTCTCGTCTTCTTGAAACAGAAGAAACTGATGCGTCAATCGTCTTCGTACGTACTCGTCAAGACACTGAGCGTCTAGCTGATTGGCTATCTGCACGTGGCTTTAAAGCGGCTGCTCTGCACGGTGACATTCCTCAGTCTCTACGTGAGCGTACTGTTGATCACATCAAACAAGGTGTTATCGACATCCTAGTTGCAACTGACGTTGTGGCACGTGGTCTTGATGTTCCACGTATTACGCACGTATTCAACTACGACATCCCATTCGATGTTGAGTCATACATCCACCGCATCGGTCGTACTGGCCGTGCTGGACGTAAGGGTAAAGCGATCCTTCTTGTTCGCACTAACCAAATCCGTATGCTTCGCACCATCGAGCGCGTAACTAAGTCATCTATGGAAGAGATTCAACTTCCTCTACGTGACCAAGTTGCTGAAGCTCGTCTAGCTAAGCTAGGTGCTGAGCTTGAAGCAGAGAAAGAGCACAAAGCTCTAGACAAATTTGCTGAGCTAGTAGAGAAACTACAAACTTCTCTAGACATCGACCCAGCAACGCTTGCTGCTATGCTTCTTAAGCGCCAGCAAGGTAAACGTCCTCTGTTCTACATTGGCGAAGATCCAATGGTTGAAGCGATTGAGCGTGATAAGCAACGCCGCAAAGAGCGCCGTGAAGGTGGTCGTGACGGCGGTCGTAACTTCAACAACCAAGATTGGGATACTTACCAGCTTCAAGTTGGTCGTGAGCA
This sequence comes from Vibrio sp. V43_P6S15P86, assembly GCF_009904725.1. Lineage (NCBI taxonomy): Bacteria > Pseudomonadati > Pseudomonadota > Gammaproteobacteria > Vibrionales > Vibrionaceae > Vibrio > Vibrio sp. V43_P6S15P86. The sequence goes on along the minus strand of NZ_WXWT01000010.1, from coordinate 2,167 downwards.
AGGCGTTCAAGTTAAAGACATCGTTGGCGCTCTAGCAAACGAACTAGGTCTTGGTAAAGGTTCTATCGGTGCGATCAAGCTAGCGCAAGGTCACACATTCGTTCAGCTACCTAAAGCAATGACATCAGACGCTGCGAACAAGCTAAGCAAGCTACGTATCCGTCAACAAGATGTTGGTGCTGTAGTATGCGACTTCGATGATTTCCGCGAGTCTCGTGGTGGTCGCCGTGACGGTGGTCGTCGCGATGGTGGTCGTCGTGATGGCGGCGGTTACCGTGGCAACCGCGAAGGCGGCAACCGTGGTGGTGATCGTCGTGAAGGCGGTCGTCGCGAAGGTGGCTTCCGTGGTAACCGTGACGGCAACCGCGATGGTAACCGTGAAGGTGGCGAACGTCGCTTCGATCGTAACCGTGGTGGTGATCACCGTGGTAACCACCGTGGTGAGCGTGGTCACGGCCGTGGTCGTCGCACTCAAGAAGCATAATCACGAATCAGTGATTAGAGCAATTGATTAAATTGCCGTAAGAATTGAAAGCCGAGCGAAATGCTCGGCTTTTTTATGCGCGTCGAATACGGATTTGTTTTTCATCGTGCTCATTTACCCAGGTTATTACTTCGTTTAAGGGTAGGGCTGGGCAGAACAAGTAGCCCTGAATGATGTCGCAGCCACGACTGCGTAAAAAATGCAGTGTATCCATGTCTTGAACGCCTTCTGCGACGACTGAATACCCTAGGCCATGCGCTAACGCTATTGTATTCTCAACGATAGAGCGGGTGCCCTCTGTCCGGCTTGCGGTACAAAGAAATGATCGGTCGATTTTAATTTGATCAACTGGGAGATCTCTCAAAAGCGACAGAGATGAATACCCGGTGCCAAAGTCGTCCAAGCTGATCTTAATACCCAATCCTTTGATTTGGTGAATTAGGGGGTTGAGCTCAACAACTCTATCAATCGCCATCGTTTCAGTAATCTCTAAGCTTATAAGGTCAGCAAATTGAGGGTTTACTTTGAGCAGTGTTTCCAAGCGGTTGAACAATAAATTAGACGAGAGATCTTTTGCAGATAAGTTAACGTGGACAGGAAGCTTGATGTCTTTTTCTATAAAGGTCTGGAGATCTTTTTCAACTTGGTTGAGGACCCACATGGTGATGTTGTGCACTTGATTACTTCGCTCCGCGATGGGGATGAAGTCGTTAGGCGAAATCGTTTTACCATTTTCATCATGCCAACGGATCACGGCTTCAAAGCCGACAGCTAAGTTAGTATGTGCGTCAATCAACGGTTGGTAGTATAGCTGGAACTCCTCTTTTTCCAGCGCACATTGAATACGAGAAGAGATTTCGAGCTGGTATTTGGCCCCGACGTTCATGTCCTCATTATAAAATGCAAAGAGATTGCCATTTCGTTTGGCGTGATACATGGCAATGTCCGCGTGCTTTATCAATAGATCATTGGACAGAGCGTCATAAGGGTAGGTACTGACACCGAAAACAACGCGGGAAGAGACTTGAAACTCATCTAAATGGAAGCGATTAGACAGTGCCGAATCTAACTCTTCGATGAGACTTTTGCCTGTTTCCTCGCATGCTGACGAGGTGAGGATGACAAATTCATCGCCACCAACGCGGAAAATTTTGTCACTGCCTTTAAGTTTCTCTTAGAGACGTTGCCCAATTTGAATCAGCAGTTGGTCTCCACAAAAGTGTCCCATAGCATCGTTGACTTGTTTAAAGTTAACGACATCGAAAAGGATCACTGAGAAAGGGTCTCCAGACTGTATTCTATCTTCGATTAACTCAAAGCAGTATTTACGGTTAGGGAGTCCAGTAAGTGCGTCGTGAACGGCATTACGCTTCTCTTTTTCAGCAACGGTATGAAGTTCTAGTATGGAGTCGTTGCTCCATTTGATAACCAGCACCACAAAAATGCTGCCACCGAATAAAATGAGAGAAACTCCGGTTTCCAAGAGGGAAGCGATAGGTTTTTGCATTATAGCGTGTAAAAAAGCGGCATACGCAAAAATGAAACAGCTGATTAACAACAATAGGAAAGTCCACCCGGGTACATCAGTTCTCGAGCAGATGTTTTTTGTCATCTGCCATCCCCAGCAGAGCAAAATCAAACCTAAGATTACTAATAGAAATGCAATAGTGGGCACATTATTAC
>NZ_WXWT01000137.1:0-9237 GCF_009904725.1 Vibrio sp. V43_P6S15P86 | reverse complement strand
CCCGTTATCCAACCTTGTTGGATGCACGCTGCGGCAACTTAGGTCTATAATTTCTGATAAGTAACACTCTGTAAGACAAGGAAATGTACTTTGTTACATACGCTCGCTAAGCTGCTCTTCCCCTCGCTGCTCACTATTTTATCGGCATGCTCATCCGTGTCATTGAACGATCCCAGTGAAAAGTCCACCAGCTTTCAGCTCGGTTATCAAAAGGATTCTGTTCTTGCGCAGTACTTTGAAGCTTACGGGAGAGACCCTAAGTCCATAACTGGCTTTGCACCGTTAAATCAAGGACACGATGCCCTTCTTGCTCGAACCTCTTTGATCGAGTCCGCCCAGAAAAGCCTTGATCTTCAATACTATATTTACCGTGGTGACGAAACGAGTCAGCTAATAACGTGGCGCTTGTATGAAGCGGCAAAGCGTGGAGTCCGAGTAAGGCTGTTGCTTGACGATATGCAAAAGCGAAACGATGACGTGATGGCTGCCCTCAATGCACATCCTAATATCGAAATCCGCTTATTCAATCCGCATCAGTATCGCGACTCCCGCTGGTTCGCTCTTGCTAGCGATTTTGAACGTCTTAACCGTCGTATGCACAATAAATCTCTGATTGCAGACAGTGTTTCTGCCATTGTCGGAGGTAGGAATATCGGCAATGAGTACTTTTCTTTTGAATCACAGGTCGAATTTGGTGATTTTGATCTACTGCTCTATGGTGAGGCGGTACAACAAACTGCAGATCAGTTCGACCTCTATTGGAATAGCGCCTATGCGATACCAATGGAATGGATAACACCGAATTCACAGCAAATTACCGACCAAGCGATTCAAAAGCAGGTCAATAAACTCCGGTTAGAGGAAAAGTTTTCAACCGGCCGCTATGACTTCACCCAACTGGATATGTACCAAGATCTAAAACAAGGCAAACTCAAGCTCTACTGGGGAGAAGCGAAAGTATGGTTTGATCTGCCCGATAAAGTCGCAACCCGAGAGAGCCAACTTATTGATAATTTGTCGGAACTGGTTAAAAGTGTTGAGGATTCATTTGTGCTCATTTCTCCCTATTTCGTTCCAACTGAAGCAGGTACTCAAGCATTAAGTAACGCGGCCAAGCGAGGCGTTGATATCACGATTGTGACCAATAGCCTCGCGTCTAACGATGTGTTTGCCGTGCATGGTTGGTACGCAAAATATCGAAAAGATCTACTCGAAGCTGGAATCAAGCTTTGGGAAGTAAAAGCGAGCGCAAAACTCAAAAGTAAGTGGAGCCTCACGGGGAGTAGCAGAGCAAGTTTACACGCTAAAGCAATGACGATTGATAACAAAACACTTTTCGTTGGTTCAATGAACTGGGACCCACGTTCGGCAGCTTTGAATACCGAAATGGCCGTTGTTATAGAACAGCCAGAATATGTGCAAATGTTTCTAGAACAACTGCCGAATCAACTGTCGAGTAACGCCTATGCCTTAACTCTGCGCGACGGGGACATTGTCTGGACCGACGTAAAAACAGGCGAAGAATACGACTCCGAACCAGAAGCAGGAGTATGGCGAAAAATGGGCGCTTGGTTCTCCGGCATATTGCCAATTGAAGATCAGCTATAACAATTGCCAATGTTTCAAAACCTCCCCGATAAAGCAATACAAGAATGGACACTAGATTTGGGGAAACACAATAAATACAAGGAAGTTCAATGTCAGCACAATGGAACGAGTACTATCAGAAAATTTTAAACCAACCTCACCGCCCAAACGTGGAAAATGCCGTAAACCTACTGAAACTCGAGAGCAAAGTCGCTCTTGATATTGGCTGCGGAATAGGTCGAGACAGTCACTTCCTCCTCGAACAGGGGTTTAACGTTCACGCATGTGATAGCCATGAAGATGCAGTAAAAACTTGTTTAACACGCTTTGAAGGCCATAAGCGTTTCTCAATTTCACAGTGCTGTTTTACTGAGTTTGACTACCCTCAATGCAGCCTAGTTATCGCGAATGCCAGTTTGTTCTTTTGCCCGGACGAAAGCTTTGAGCAAGTTTGGACCAAAATAGACAGTGCCTTACAACCTGGCGGTATCTTTTGCGGTGATTTCTTAGGAGTAAAAGACTCCTGGGTTGCATCAGAAATGCATCCGAACATTACCGCATTAACGAAAAAGGAAGTGGAAAGTTTATTCGCGGATTACGAACTCATTTCATTGAATGAAAGAGATGAAGACGGAACCACGGTAGTCGGAAGCCCAAAACACTGGCACATGTTTAGTGTAACCGCTCGCAAGCGCTAAAAGCGGCTCTCAAGAAAGCAGCACTTCAAATCAGTGCTGCTATCAGCGATTAATTGACTGGATACACCACTTCAAAACGCTCCAAAACTAGCGTACGTTTCTCATGCCAATCTATGTTCAACTCATCGCATTCAGCTTTAAAAAATGCAGTATGCGCATCACGCCACCAGTTTAAGGTTCTATCACCTTCGCCTTCTGCGTAGGCAAACTCTGCGGTTACATCCTCATATTTGCATGTACTTACGTCAGTAATTCGTATCACACAAACGGGGTCCCCATCCCAATTCGTGACGACTTGTAAATGACCGACTTGGGGCATGCTTTCGCCATGCTCTCGATACCAAAGCTCCAAACTGCAAGAGGCGGTTTTCTGTCCAATTCGAACCAAATCGGCGCATACGTTGGCGTTGTATTCATCGGCACAATAATAGTCAGCACTAACTGATGGTACGGCTGCTCTTTGTTCTGGTGATAATAATTTTAGATACTGCTCTAAGTAATCCTTAGCTCGCGCGTCCATGCTCACTCCATTAATCATAAATTCGCAAGGAGGATAAAAGATATCACGGCAAATAACCACCAGGAACAAACTGAAAAACAACAAGAATATGACTTTTACGTAGACGACAATTATTTCTTTTGTAATAACTTTGCTAAACGTTTGTGCTATTTGCTATTGTTGCATGGTCTATCTGTACTCTTCTCGTGAAAGGACGTTTTATGCGCTTATTTATTGGTATTTTTTTCTCGCTGATACTTGCCTTGCCGACGATGGCATCGGACGAAAAGTATTCAGAATCGGATCTGTTAGATAGACCATTAATGGAACGCTATATTTTAGATGAGCTAAAAGCACTACGTCAGGACTATCAGAGCCTAGAAAAACGAATGATCACAGAGATCACCGACCGCGAGCTGACGGTTGCGGATAAATCGTTGAACTATGCCAACGTGACCGTAACCTACTTCTTCTACATCATCGCAGGTGTCGCATCGCTGATCGCCTTTGTAGGCTGGCAATCTCTGCGTGAGTTTAAACACAACACCAAAGAGATGGCGGATAAACGATTAGAAAAGATCGCCCAAGAATACGAGAAGAAATTTGTAGCACTGGAGCGAGATTTAAAACGCAAAACTCGCATTATCAGTGAAAACAATAAAGAAATTGAGAAAATCAACGAGATCCATAACTTATGGTTGCGTGCGCAAAGCTCACAAACACCAGAGCAACGTATTGAAATCTATGATGAGATCTTGCTGATTCGCCCAGGTGATTTAGAAGCGTTGACTTACAAAGCAGATGCCGCGATGGAAATCAACGAATACCACTGGGCACTTAGCATCTGTAACCGCGTACTTGAAGTCGATTACACCAATGGTCCTGCACTGTATCAACGTGCTTGTGCATACTCTCGTCTTGGCATTGAAGAGCAAGCCATTGAAGACTTGGAACGCGCTATTGAATACAGCCCATCTATTCGTGACTTGCTTGCCGAAGAGCGAGACCTCGAATTGCTGCATGGTAACGAGCGCTTTGAAAAACTCTTACACCTAGCAAACGAATAATGGAATGAGCAGCATGAGTAGTCACTTTAACTTAGAAGACGCCAGCCAAGTGTTGGTTGGCGCTTTTGCCCTCGCCGTCCCCATCTCTTTTTCTGAAGAGGCGTGGCGACTGGGTGAAAGCTTGCCAATGGCAAACCTGCTCATGCTGTTAAGCCTTTCTGTCATTTTCCTCAGTTTTTTCGCCTATCAAAGCGTGTTCCAAAGCCACATCAAAAATCGCGTATCCATTTTTATTTTTCGTGTGGTTATCGCGTACCTCATTGCGGCCGTTGTGGTGGCGTTAGTTCTTTTCTGTCTTGATAAGCTGCCACTAATGAATGAGCCTTTGGTTGCGATAAAACGGGTCATCGTCATCACAATGCCGGCGTCAATGGGTGCAATTGTGGTGGACAGTTTCGACAAAGAATAGGAATAGCACCTACTCTTCTAACGTTAAATTAGAACCCGAGTGGTCTTTGCCTAACACATCTTCTGGGTTTCGCAGCGCGCAGGTTTCTAACGACAAACACCCGCAGCCAATGCATCCACCCAAATCGTTTTGCAGGGCTTTGAGCTTTTGAATTTTTTGCTCCAACTGTTCATGCCAATGACTCGCCATGACTTCCCATTGCTGTTTGTTTGGCGCTTGATGTTTCGGCAGCTCATCTAGCGCATGTTTGATTTCTTCTAACGACAACCCCACTTGCTGTGCCGCTTTAATCACCGCAACACGGCGCAACACACTTCGATGATAGCGACGCTGATTCCCTTGATTTCTCCAGCTCGAAATTAGTCCTTTTTGTTCATAAAAATGCAGGGCAGAGACTTTCACTCCGGAACGTTTTGCCACTTCTCCTACACTGATTTCCATCCTTGACTCCCTGTGTATCAATTTTGTTAAAAAAATGCTTTACCTCAAGTTTACTTGAGGTTTTAAAGTTGCACCATCTTAATTAACGCTAAACCCCGGCGATCTCAAGATAATGTGTTCAGCGCGAACGACTTGGTTGTTAAACACAAGACAGTTGGACATCAACCTTTTGAAATCCATCGGGAGTTAGAGGCAAACATAATGAAAAATAAAACTCAGCCGTACTTAGCTGGCCGCTTCTTCGACAGTATCTCATCTGGCTTGTTCATGATGGCACTGCCATGGGTCATGCTTTCCGAGCCCCAAATGGGCACATTCGTCGCTTTAGTTTCTCTGAGCTGCACCGCAATTTCTTTTCTGGCAACGCCTTTCTTTTCCACTTTAGTTGACCGACATTCACGCAAAGCACTCCTCATGCTCAATCAATGGATTCAATCGGGTATGGCTTTGGTGGTGTTCATTGCTTATTGGTTAGGGTTTGAGTCACACTGGTTGCTGGCTTTTGCGCAATTGGTGTATTGGGTTTCGAGTAATTTTGCATGGACGACCAACAATGCCTTCACCCAAGAAAATTATCAGCACCATGAGTATGCGCAAATTTCGGGTCAGCAAGAAATTGTAATGCAATCCACGACCCTCGGAGCTGGCGCGCTGGGTATTGTTTTGCTTGAAATGTGGGGCATGAAAGAGTTTGCTTTGTTTGCGGCCAGCGCCTCTGCGTTAGCGGCGATGTTCTATATTCTGACGCCTTATACCCAACAATTAAGGGCATCAAAATCCGTTGCTTTCATCGCGCAACTCAAAGAGAGCAAACACATATTCCGTCTCGAACCTCGATTTTATGGCTTTATTCTGCTCTCTTGCCTCTCTTATCCTGCATTGACGTATTTGAGCAAACTGGTGCCGATTTGGTTTTCTGAACAAGGCATCTCTGGCGATTGGTTTGCAGGGTTCAACATCAGTTTTGGCCTCGGCTCGTTGCTAACCGGCTTTATTGTCACCAAAGTGCTAAGCCGTGCCTCCCATAGCCACATTATGTTCGCTTCGATGGTTATGGTCTCTTTTGCGCTTATCGGGATGAGTTTTGCGATGAGCCCGCTGACCATCTTATTGTTTACGGCGCTGTTTGGCGTATTTAACGCGCTAAATCGCATTGCGAGAGTCAACTGGATGCATCACACCGTAGCGGTTCATCAACGAGGTCGCGTCGATGGCGGCATCAGCATGTTTGCCACCACCATTCAATCTCTCAGTTACGTCCTGATTGCAATATTGAGTCATTACGAGCTAACACAATACGGTTTTGCAATAGCAGCTGTTGTCATGGTGTTAGCAGTGGTATTGATGGGATTACTCAGCCGAGACGTCGAGCCGTTTAACGATCTGCCCCTTCATGCGGCTGCAAAGTAAAGCGGTATAAATAGATATGACGAAAAGGAAGACGACCAACATCGTCTTCCTAATTTTCTACACCAGCACTTTTTTCCTCTATCGCTCATCAGCAAGGTTGGGTATTCTGAGGCGACCAACATGAGCAGAAGGAATTCGCAGTGAACCTAAGACAATTGGAAGTCTTTTACGCCATTATGCAAGCAGGAACGGTGTCTGGTGCGGCTCGCTTACTACACGTTTCCCAGCCCAATGTAACTCGAGTTCTCGCCCATACAGAACAACAACTGAGCTTCGCTTTATTTGAGCGTGTAAAGGGGCGTCTCGTTCCAACTCAAGAAGCCAAAGCCTTATTGCCAGAGGCTGAAAAAGTCTATCAACAACTCGGACAATTTCGCTCTCTGACCAACAAAGTCAAACAGGGAACTCAACATTTACGAGTCGGTGCTCCGCCTGTTTTGGCCGCACACTTGTTAGCGCCGACTGTCGCGTTGCTGTCGAAAGAACACGGCATCTCCTTTGAGCTATTAACAGCTAATCGCGATGAGCTGTGCTCAGGTTTACTGAAACATGAATTGGATGTCGCCATTGCGTTCGGTGAAGAAACGCCACCAGCGATCATGGGGCACGTGTTATTGAAAGAAAACTTAGCACTGATCGCTCCTAAAAGCGCAGCGATACCCACAGAAAAAACCGTCATTTTAGAAGAACTCATCAGTCACGATTTACCCATTATCGGTTTAGATAGCCGAGACCCTCTGGGCTTATTGCTGCATCAAACCTTATCGGCGCGTGACGAGCATTATCAACATGCCATCACCGTGCGCAGCTACTCCGCAGCGGCTGAACTGGTGAAACACCAAGCAGGGTTCGCCATTGTAGACCCATGGACTGCAAAACAATATCGCCAAGATAATGCCGTCTCCGTGCATGCTTTGGAGCCAAACATGTCCTTCTCTGTCTCTATTTTATTCGCAGAGCACACGCCTCAATCCATTGCGACAAAGCAGTTTATCACCGCCCTAAAACAACAGATGGTTTAAAGGTATAACTTGAAGTTATACCTGCCTAACAAATAAGCATTCGGTTTCCTAAATCAGTCTGGCTACATTAATGAGCAATAACGATGACGAAGGGAACCATCATGCAAATTGCTCAACCTTACCTACTCTTTCTTGGCGATGTAACCGATCCACTCGCAGCAAAAACCGCGCGTGGCATATACCAATGGCGACCTGAGATTTGCCTTGGCCAAATCCGCCTGACGCCAGAAACCGTATCGCTTGGTTTAACCGACATGACACTACAACAAGCGCAGCAGCAAGGAGCAAAAACGCTGGTGCTTGGCACAGCAAACCCGGGGGGAGTCATTCCCGAAACTTGGCAAGCTACCTTACTTGAAGCGGCAGAAATGGGATTTGAAATTGCATCGGGCATGCACCAACGTTTGGCGGAGTTTACTTCTCTTGCCGATCTAGAACGACGCGGATTAACCAAACTGTATGATGTTCGCCATTATGATGCCCCGCTCAAGGTCGGCAATGGCAAAGCACGCGCAGGCAAGCGAGTACTTACTGTAGGGACAGATTGCTCCGTGGGCAAAATGTACTCTGCTCTTGCCATTGAGCATGCATTAAAGCGTAAAAACTGTCGCGCAGAGTTCAAAGCAACGGGTCAAACCGGAATTCTCATCGCAGGCAGTGGCATTTCAATTGATGCCGTAGTTGCCGATTTTATCTCCGGCGCAGTAGAAGCGATCAGCCCTGACTTCACTGACCACGATTGGGACATCATCGAAGGGCAAGGTTCATTATTTAACCCTTCGTTTGCTGGCGTAAGTTTGGGCTTACTTCACGGCGCACAAGCTGACGCTCTGATACTGTGCCATGAGATTGGTCGCCCGCACATCCGCAACTTACCACATGCGAACTTACCAACCATTGAACAAACGATAGAAGCGAATCTGGCCGCTGCTCGCCTAACAAATCCAAACGCACAATTAGTGGGTATTTGCTTGAACACTTCGGCGATCAGCGAAGAAGATGCAGCCCAGTTATGCCAGGATTGGAGCGACAAATACCAAGTGCTCGTCACCGACCCTGTGCGTTTTGGCGTAGATGCGGTTGCAGATAGGCTCCTTACGATTTAAGAAACATTTACGGTTTAGAAAATAACTGCGGTTGAGGGAAACTAGTGAGATGAAAATTCATGTAGAACCTGTCACGATTGCCATGGCGACACCATTTCGCATCTCTCGCGGCAGTCGGACAGAGTGCCACGTAGTCCGCGTGACAATTGAACATCGAGGCATGACCGCCCAAGGTGAATGCACGCCATACCCTCGTTATGGTGAATCGGTTGAATCGGTGATTAAGGCGATTTCTCACGCCGCGCATGAACTGCAAAGTTTGTATGCCAAAGGCGAAGCTGATGTCATGGTTCTCAAAAGCCAGCTTCAATCGTTATTGCCCGCAGGGGCGGCAAGAAATGCATTGGACTGCGCCCTTTGGCATCTTCACGCGCTTTTCAGCCACAAGCAACAGGTTCACGACCTCTTTACGTTACCAGAGGCGATTGTGACGGCGATGACGGTTTCTATCGACACGCCGCAAGCGATGGCAAAACAGGCGCAAGCTTACGTTAGTCAAGGCGCAAAACTGCTAAAGGTAAAACTGGATGGTGAACACGTGATTGAGCGCGTTGCAGCAGTACGCGATGCCGCGCCGCACGCACAAATTGTCTTAGATGCGAATGAAGCGTGGCAAAACCTCGACCTCGCGACGGTATTTGATCAACTCGAACCGTTTAATATCACCATGATCGAGCAACCGTTGCCACAAGACCGTGATGACGTACTCGCCAGCATTCCGCACCCCATTCCACTTTGCGCCGATGAAAGTTGCCACACCAGAGAGCAATTACCTCAGTTGGTTGGCAAATATGAAATGGTGAACATTAAGCTAGATAAAACGGGCGGGCTCAGTGAAGCATTATTGCTGGCCGACGATGCAAAAAAACTCGGTTTTAGCCTCATGTCCGGTTGTATGTTGGGGACGTCGCTGGCGATGCGTGCTGCGTTACCCATTGCTGCTCAGGCAAGCGTTGTCGATCTTGATGGCCCGGTGTTGCTCGGACAAGATGTAACGC
>NZ_WXWT01000173.1:0-9255 GCF_009904725.1 Vibrio sp. V43_P6S15P86 | reverse complement strand
AATGAGATCCAAATCAATCTTATGCAAATGGATTAGTTTTTTATTTGAAATGTAATATTTCTGGTTTAACTTAAAATAAAAGGTATCACAGGATTGATAGCCAAAAGAATAAATAAACACGTCAGTTGGTGATTTATTTCATCAGTGTATTTAGTTTGCTTTTTTAAATGCCGTTAAGAATGGAGTCTTCGATGAAGAAAGTCGCTTTGATCACCGGATCAAAAGGCGGAATTGGTTCTGCTATTTCCTCTCAATTAGTGAATGATGGTTACCGTGTAATCGCTACGTATTTCACAGGCAACTATGAATGTGCGTTGGAGTGGTTCAACAGTAAAGGGTTTACCAAAGATCAGGTTCGCCTTTTTGAGTTGGACGTAACAAACACTGCAGACTGTGCAGAAAAGTTAGCGCAATTGCTTGAGGAAGAAGGAACCATTGATGTCGTTATCAACAACGCAGGTATCACACGTGATGGCGTGTTTAAAAAGATGACGGCGCAAGCTTGGAATGACGTCATTAATACCAACCTCAATAGTCTATTCAACGTTACGCAACCTCTGTTCGCTGCGATGTGCGAAAAAGGCGGTGGTCGTGTCATTAACATCTCCTCAGTCAATGGCTTAAAAGGGCAGTTTGGTCAAGCAAACTACTCGGCGGCGAAAGCTGGGATGATAGGTTTCTCTAAAGCGTTGGCGTATGAAGGTGCTCGTTCGGGTGTGACAGTAAATGTTATTGCGCCAGGTTACACTGGTACACCAATGGTTGAGCAAATGAAGCCAGAAGTGTTGGAATCCATCACGAACCAAATCCCAATGAAACGCCTTGCGACACCAGAAGAAATTGCAGCATCAGTGAGCTTCTTGGTCAGCGATGCCGGCGCCTATATCACCGGTGAGACTTTGTCGGTGAACGGCGGCCTATACATGCACTAAGGAGATAAGATGATGGAAAAAGTATTTATCGTAGCGGCGAAGCGCACTCCAATTGGCGCTTTTGGTGGCAGCCTGAAAAATACCTCAGCTGGCGATCTGGCAGCAGTAGCGATTAAAGGCGCGTTAGAAGCAGCAAAGTTGGCTGGCGACAAGGTTGATGAGGTGATTGTTGGCAACGTTGTCGGCGCAGGCCAAGGCATGGGGGTTGGCCGCCAAGCCGCATTGTTTGCTGGGATTCCTGAATCTGTTCCTGCATACGGCGTAAACATGGTTTGCGGCAGTGGCATGAAAACCGTCATGGATGCGGTTTCACATATCCGTAGTGGCGATACAGAGATTGTTGTTGCAGCAGGTGTCGAGGTCATGTCTCAGATTCCGTTTGCCGCGCCAAGTAGTATTCGTGATGGCAACAAAATGGGCAACCTAGAGCTGAAAGACCTGCTCGTAGCAGACGGTTTAACCGACGTTTATAACCAATATCACATGGGTGTGACGGCAGAAAACGTTGCAAAAGAAATCGGCCTAACCCGTCAACAGCAAGACGAGTATGCGCTGTCTAGCCAACAGAAAGCGGTGGCGGCAATCGAAGCGGGCAAATTCAAAGACGAAATTGTGCCCGTAGAAGTAAAGCAACGCCGTGAAACGGTGCTATTCGATACCGACGAATACCCAAAGGCTAATGCGACCATGGAAGCGTTAAGCAAGCTGCGCCCTGCTTTTGACCGTGAAGGCACTGTGACTGCGGGGAATGCATCAGGTATTAACGATGGTGCGAGTGCAATTATCGTCGCGTCTGAGAGCGCAGTTAAAGCACATGGACTCACGCCTATTGCTGAGATCGTAAGCTATGCGCAATCGGGACTTGATCCGAAAATCATGGGTCTAGGTCCAGTGGAGTCAGTCAATAAAGCATTAGCAAAAGCGGAATTAACGGTAAACGACATTGACGTTTACGAGTTAAACGAAGCATTTGCTGCGCAAGCACTTGGCGTGATTCATCAGTTGGCGGAAACCAACCAAGTTCCCGTTAACGCGATTCAAGATAAAGCGAACTTTAATGGTGGTGCTATCGCGCTAGGTCACCCACTTGGTGCATCGGGCAACCGAATCTTAGTGACGCTTGTTCACGAGCTTCATAAGCAAAATGGTCAATATGGTGTCGCATCACTTTGTGTGGGCGGCGGCATGGGGACGGCTGTGGTTATAAAAGCAGTTAAGTAATTATTTAAACGGACATTTTTAATTCTTTCTCTAGGAGATAAACCATGTACACAGATTTCTTCAAAACCTTTAGCGATCAAACTGAAAAAAATCTAGAACCTTACTTGAAGTTCAACAAGCTAGTGACAAAAAACGTAGAAGTGTTGACTGAGCTTCAACTTAACGCAATTCGTACTTACAGCGAAGTGGGTCTGAACCAAATGAAAGCGGCATCAGAAATCAAAGACGTAACGTCATTGACTGCTTTCAACAGCCAGCAACTAAGCGTTCTTACTAAGCTTTCTCAACAAATGATGGACGACAGCAACAAGCTTCAAGCTATTGCAAAAGAGTTCAAAGAAGACGTTGAGAAAATGACTTCGGAAAATCTAAAGACTGTTACTCCAGCGTAATTTGTCCGATTCTCGCCGCCTTAGGGTCTCTAGACCCTAATTTGGGCGGCGTTGTTTTTTCCGAATATAGGAGTAAGACTATGTTTCAGCACTTCTTTTCGGACTATCTTGTACAGCTTCAACAAACCAATCAACAGTGGTGGCATGATTTCGAAGTGAACAAGGCAGTCGTGAACTCTCCTTTTAATAAGGCCATGCAAGAAGTGAACTTGGAAGACACTGCCAAACTCTTCGAACAAGCTGTAAATCAACCTGCTGCGATCTTAAAACTGCAAGCAGAATGGTGGGAACAGCAGCTACAAATTTGGCAGAATGTCGCGTTGGCGGGTAACCAAAAACAGGTCATTGAAGCAGAAAAAGGGGACAAGCGTTTTTCTAATGAAGCGTGGCAAAATGAGGTGATGTATAGCTTCATTAAGCAATCCTACCTGTTATTCAGCAAGACTTATTTAGATACAATTGAGTCACTCGAAGGTTTGGATGAAAAATCTAAAGAGCGAATACTTTTCTTTTCTCGTCAAGCCATCAATGCACTTTCCCCTTCGAATTTCATCGCGACGAATCCAGAACTCTTGAAACTGACACTTGAGCAAAACGGTCAAAACCTTCTGGCTGGCTTAGAGCAGTTAAAAGAAGACGTTGAGTCCAGTGCGGACATTTTGAAAATTCGTATGACGAACAACAATGCGTTCCGCGTGGGTGATGACGTGGCGACCACTCCGGGTGATGTGGTTTTTCAAAACGAATTGTTTGAGTTGATTCAATATCGACCTCTAACAGAGAAAGTGAATGCGACGCCACTGCTCATCGTTCCGCCTTTCATTAATAAATACTACATCCTTGACTTAACAGCGAAGAACTCAATGGTTCGATGGTTGCTAGAGCAGGGACATAGCGTATTTATGATGTCTTGGCGCAACCCAGGCAAGGCACAAGCGCATGTAGAGTTTGGTGACTATGTGACAGAAGGCGTCGTCAAAGCCGTCGCCGCAATTGAAGATATAACGGGCCAAGAGCAAATCAACGCGGCTGGTTACTGTATCGGTGGTACGGTTCTGGCGAGCACGGTTGCGTACTATGCGGCAAAACGTATGAAGAAGCGTATTAAATCAGCGACTTTCTTCACCACATTGCTCGACTTTTCTCAGCCAGGCGAAGTTGGCGCGTACATCAATGACACCATTGTGAGTGCAATTGAGGCGCAAAACAACGCAAAAGGGTATATGGACGGTCGTTCATTAAGCGTCACATTCAGCTTACTGCGCGAAAACAGCTTGTACTGGAACTACTATGTCGACAACTACTTGAAGGGCAACAGCCCAGTCGATTTTGACTTGTTGTACTGGAACAGTGATAGCACCAACGTGAGTGCCGCCTCTCATAACTTCTTGCTTCGTGAACTCTATTTAGAGAACAAGTTGGTGCAAGACAAAGGCGTCAAAATTGGTGGGGTATGGATTGACCTAAATAAGATCAAAATTCCTAGCTATTTTGTATCAACGAAAGAAGACCATATTGCGTTATGGCAGGGAACTTATCGTGGTGCCCTGAACACTGGTGGCAACAAAACGTTTGTTCTTGGTGAGTCGGGTCATATTGCGGGTATCGTGAACCCTCCAGCGAAAAATAAGTATGGTTATTGGTTGAACGATACTTTGGATGATTCGGCTGACGAGTGGTTGAATAATGCCGAGCACAAAGAGGGGTCGTGGTGGACACATTGGAATGAATGGCTACTTCAATTCAATCCTAAAGAGCAAGTCGAACCATTCCCTATTGGTTCGGAAGACCACCCAGCAATCGATGAAGCTCCAGGGCAATACGTCAAGCAGGTTCTGCCAGTAAAAGAATCTTAAACAACTCCCTATAGCAGTAAATTTTAGCGACCTTTATGGTCGCTTTTTTTGGTCGTTACTGACTACTTTATTATACCGATTGAGTATATTTATCGGTTGAGGATATTTTGGGCCGAAAGTGACGGTGAATAAAAAAGCGCCGAGTAGATACTCAGCGCTTAGTGTCAACAAATAGGCAAGTTGACGGGTAGAGGTGCGTTACGTTACACCTCTTTATCCTTACCAAATGACAGCAGCCAGAGAGAGATTGCTGCTACTGCCACAAAGCCGGAAAGAATAATCACAGGCATGGCGCTATAGCCAAGGATATGCCAAATTACAGATTCTAAAGTACTCATGGGAAGTCTCCTTAGTGCCAGCCTTCAACGCCGCTCATGTCCGGTAGTTTGTGCGCGATGCCTTTGTGACAATCTACGCAGGTTTTCTCTCCAGAAGCTAGCGCAGTAGAGTGCTGCTCCGCTGCTCGTGAGCCTTGTTGAGAGTAATCCATGTAATCAAACTCGTGACAGTTACGACACTCAAGAGAGTCATTCTTTTTCATTCGCGCCCACTCTCGCTCAGCAAGGTGTCCTCGACGCTCTTGGAACTTCTCTGGTGTATCGATAGTACGTAGAACATAGTGAGCGAATAGCTCTTTGGATGCTTGTACTTTACGAACGATCTTATCTGTCCATTCATGAGGAACGTGACAGTCTGAGCAGATGGCACGAACACCAGAACGGTTAGAGTAGTGAATTGTTTCTTGAATTTCAGCAACGATTGGTGCGTGACAGCCAGAACAGAACTCTTCTGTGTTGGTTGCCTCCATACCTGTGTTGAATGCGCCCCAAAACAAAAGACCGCCAGCAAAACCTAAGAACAAAACCACACCAGCGGCAGCTTTACTTGGGTTCTTCAGTCTTTTCCAAAACGCTTTAAGTATTTTCATAAATAACCTCTTCGTACTCGCGTTTCAATTACTGAAGCGAATCAACTGCCTCGAACTTGTTTTCAACTAGTGGCTTAGCATTAGTTTGCGGCACGTGGCATTGCAAACAGAAGTAACGACGAGGAGACATATCTGCCAGTACCGCATCTTCTCGGTTTACATAGTGCGTTACGCTAATTTTAGTCGCGCCTGACTCTTTTGCATTTTTCCAGCTGTGGCACGCAAGACACTTGTTAGCATTTAACGATACTTCGTAGTGACGGATGCTGTGTGGGATCAACGGTGGTTGATAAACAAAGCTATCTTCAACAATCTGGTCTTTTGGGAAGTCTTTGAACTCATCTGCTGGGCGTGTGTCTTCCAATTGAGACATTCCACGTAGAGACTCTAGACCGCCAATACCACCTGGATTATCTAACTCAGCTTGCGCAATGCCTGTCACTAAAGCACCTACAGATAAAAGTGCGACAAGTAATTTTTTCATCATTTCATCTCCGCCTTTATGGCTTAAATTCTTTATTAGGCCGCCATAGTGACGGCCGTAGCATTCGGTATCTGAAGGTTAAGCAATCTTAGTGATTTTGACTGGGCACTTCTTAAAGTCTGTCTGTTTAGACAGTGGATCAGTCGCATCTAGGATAAGCTTGTTAATCAAAATACGTGCATCAAAGAACGGTACGAATACCAAGCCTTTTGGCGGACGGTTACGACCGCGAGTTTCAACACGAACGCGTACTTCACCGCGTTTGTTTGCCATGAGTACTTCTTCACCACGACGAACATTGCGTGCTTTTGCGTCTTCTGGGTGCATGTAACACACTGCGTCTGGTACTGCTTTGTATAATTCAGGTACACGACGAGTCATGGTGCCTGTGTGCCAATGTTCAAGAACACGACCAGTACATAACCACATATCAAATTCATCGTTCGGTACTTCTGGTGGCGCTTCGTATGGCGCGGAAATGATCTTCGCTTTGCCGTCAGCATTGCCGTAGAAGTCCCAACCAGAACCTTCTTTCGCGTATGGGTCTGAACCTTCTTTAAAGCGCCACTGTGTTTCCTTACCATCAACAACAGGCCAACGTAGACCACGTACTTGGTGGTAGCGGTCGTATGGAGCCAAATCATGCCCGTGACCACGGCCAAATGTTGCGTATTCCTCAAACAGACCTTTTTGAACATAGAAACCGAAGTGGTGAGCATCGTCATTCAGTTCACGAGCTTCTTCGATAGGGAATTTGTCGACGTTACCATTGCGGTAAAGTACGTCGTACATTGTTTTACCACGGTATTGAGGCGCTTTCGCTAGAAGCTCTTCAGGCCACACTTCTTCCATTTTGAAGCGTTTCGAGAACTCCATTAGTTGCCAAAGGTCCGATTTTGCTTGACCGACTGTGCCCACTTGTTGGTACCAAGCTTGGGTACGACGCTCTGCGTTACCGTAAGCACCTTCTTTTTCAATCCACATTGCGGTAGGAAGAATAAGGTCTGCTGCTTGTGCTGTTGCTGTCGGGTATGGGTCAGACACAACGATGAAGTTTTCTGGGTTGCGGTAACCTGGAAGACGTTCTGTGTTGATGTTTGGACCGGCTTGCATGTTGTTGTTACATTGAACCCAGTAACAGTTCAGAACGCCGTCATTCAGCATACGGTCTTGCAATACGGCGTGGAAGCCAGGTTTTGGTGGAATCGTACCTTCTGGCAGTTTCCAGATGTCTTCTGCAATCTTACGGTGTTTAGGGTTAGCAACCACCATATCCGCTGGTAGGCGGTGAGCAAACGTACCAACCTCACGAGCGGTACCACATGCTGATGGTTGGCCCGTTAGTGAGAATGGGCTGTTCCCCGGAGTCGAGATCTTACCGGTTAGTAGGTGGATGTTGTAAACCAAGTTATTCATCCATACACCACGAGTATGCTGGTTCATACCCATCGTCCATAGAGACATCACTTTCGTGTTTGGATCCGCGTATTGCTTCGCAAGCTCGATAAGCTTCTCTTTCTCAACACCAGAGATTTCAGATGCTTTCTCTACTGTGTATGGCGCTACTGATTTCTTGTACTCTTCGAATGAGATAGAAGTGAGTTTGCCAGAGTTCGGGTTCTTCGCTGCTTTTTGTAGCGGATCGTCGTCACGTAGACCGTAGCCGATGTCAGTCTCTGCTTGAGTGAAGTTCGTGTGTTTGTTCACGAAGTCCCAGTTTACTGCATCGTTTTCGATGATGTAGTTTGCGATGAAGTTAGCAATTGCAAGGTCAGACTGAGGATTGAAAATGTAGCCGTGGTCAGCCAACTCAAATGAACGATGGTAGTAAGTAGAAAGCACGTTCACTTTAACGTGAGGGTGGCTTAGGCGGCGGTCAGTAATGCGAGTCCATAGAACAGGGTGCATCTCTGCCATGTTTGAGCCCCAAAGAACGAAAGCGTCTGCGTTCTCGAAGTCATCGTAACAACCCATTGGCTCATCGATACCGAATGCGCGCATGAAACCTACAACGGCAGAAGCCATACAGTGACGAGCGTTTGGATCAATGTTGTTTGATCGGAAGCCTGCTTTCATTAACTTTGACGCAGCGTAGCCTTCCATTACTGTCCATTGGCCTGAGCCAAACATACCTACGCTTGTTGGGCCTTTTTTCTCGAGGGAAGCTTTCCATTTCTCAGCCATGATGTCGAAAGCGTCATCCCAAGAGATAGGTGTAAATTCACCATCTTTGTGGAATTTGCCATCTTTCATTCGTAGCATCGGTTGAGTTAGACGGTCTTGACCGTACATGATCTTAGAAAGGAAGTAACCTTTGATACAGTTCAGACCTTTGTTTACTGGTGCTTCTGGGTCACCCTGTGTTGCTACCACTTTGCCGTTTTGAGTGCCAACAAGAACAGAACAGCCTGTACCACAGAAACGACAAGGTGCTTTGTCCCATGTGATTTTGGTTTGATCAGAGCTTGCAATCAGGTTGGCTGCAGATGCTGGTAGTGTCACACCTGCGACAGCAGCAGCTGATGCAGCCGCGTTTGCTTTCACAAACGCACGTCTTGTCATTTTCATACTTCACCCTCGATTTGGGAATGTTGTGTTCCAGTGTCTTCTTCATCCGTTTCTTCAAGCCCAGTTTCGATTTGGTGATAAACCAATACCGTGCTTAAGACGTTCGGTAAATTGTTAATGGCATCGATAGTGTCTGTGATAAAACCTTGGTTCTCAGTTTCAAGTACGACGATAATCTTGCCTTCAGGACTGTCACCATAGATTTCCGCATTTTCGTGTGCTTCTATCTTTTGTTTGATTTCGTCCAAATGTTCCGGCAGCACATGTACTACCAAACTTGAAATATGCACTTCATTTAGTGACATATAGCTCTCTCATTTATTTTTATTGCCTTTGGCCGACGACATTCGGCTTAGGCTGTTGTATTGCTCACATTGATGGATGAAGTCGGGCACACTGAAACACAGGCGCCGCAGCCGTTACACTCATCAAGGTCTAAATTGGGTTGTGCTACTTTCCCCAGTTCTAATTTGAACTGAATTGCCATCGGGTCGCACATATCCCCACAACTTCGGCATTCGACATTTTGTTTTGCTAAGCAGTTATCGTTGATACTTGCTTTTGCTTGCCAAGGTTGTTCTGTTTCTGGCAAGAAAAGGGGCTCAGGACAGGCGTTTGCACATTGATAGCAAAATGTGCATTCATCGATGGAAAAATCGACCGAGGGGAATCCGCCATCACTTTTGGTTATAATCTTTGTTTCACAGGCCTCAATGCATTTACCGCAGCGAGTGCAATCGTCCGTAAACTGTTGCGGTTTAGTTAACCAAGGCAAACGTACGGCGTTGTCGGGGTGCGCTTTTCTTGCAAAGAGTCTTCTTCTGGAAAGGTCTACCACTTAGTCACCTCGAAACTTGGAACCCAAACTAAGCAT
>NZ_WXWT01000214.1:0-29334 GCF_009904725.1 Vibrio sp. V43_P6S15P86 | reverse complement strand
TTGAATATTTATCCGGAGATATGCCATCGTTAAATGAGCTTCAACGTAACTATATCAAATTCATTCTTGAGAGAGTGGGAGGAAACAAAGCTAAGGCTGCCGATACGTTAGGGATAACTCGACGAACCTTATATCGATGGATTGATAAAAGCGATAGTTCTACCAACCCATAACCTGCACTAGTTTCTAATGGTTTTTTCTAAAAACTTTTGTCCCATTTTTCAGAAGAACTTTCAAAGTATCTTCTGAAGATAGTTAATCTTTAGTTTTTGTAATATATCTAAGAAAAAGCCTTCCGTTAGGAAGGCTTCAGACTCTATCGTATCAGTAGTAGAGGGACCGTTGTGTCGGTAATAATCCTAGTCGTATTACTTCCGACGAAGAATTGGCGAAGTTTAGAATGCCCGTAAGCACCCATCACAATCATGCCAATCTTTTGCTGCTGCTGATAGGTCAAGATAGCAGAATGCACTTCACCTTGTAATTGGGCTTCAAAAACGTTGATGCCCTTGTCCTTAAGTTTCTGCGCTGCATTTGAAAAAGCATCACATTTACTCTCAGAATCTTCAACCATCACAAGATGACAGGTCATGCCTTTTAGAAGCGGCGTGTTGATCGCCTTATCAACCAGTTTCTCGCTGATCGTACTGCCGTCGAAGGCAAGTATGTAACTATCTGGCTGAGAAAAATGACCTGAGGCAATCAGGATATGAGCCTTAATCGAACGCACAACACTTTCTAACTGGGAGCCAATGGTTTTAGTGTCATTCTGATGAAGCTCACCAGACTTACCCATAACTAAAACACGAATGTCTTGCTCCATATCGGTTAAGGTTTCAACAAGATTGCCATGCTTTTGTCGCTTTTGAATATCGTTGTGACCCTGATCATTCAAGTGGCTTTCTAGCTCGCTTAATAGCGCTTTGCCGTGCTTTAGTGCAATTTTTGCTCGTTGCTCATCAAGTTCAACAAGCTCTGCCAGTAACTGCTCTCTCGCACCTAAGCCAATATTGCCACTTAATTCACTGTCCGCTTCTTGTGACGATTTGTCCAATACATGAAGTAACGTCAGGGGTGCAGATAGTTTTTTTGATGTCCATGCGCCAATGTCGGCAACTGATTGAGAATAGCTTGATCCATCGATACACGCGATTATGTTTGTCATATTTGGCTCCTTAGTGTCCGCCCATCAGTTTTTCAACTTCTTCTGGTTTATCGTGGATACCAAACTTATCAACGATGGTGCTGGTTGCTTCATTCATGCCAATCAAATTGACATCGGTGCCTTCACGTCTGAATTTAATTACAACACGATCGAGAGAAGAAACCGAGGTAATATCCCAGAAATGTGCATTTGAGAGATCAATCGTGACACGCTCAAGCGCTTCTTTAAAGTCAAACGCTCTTAAAAATTGATCCGACGAAGCAAAAAAGACTTGTCCCACAACACGATACGTACGCTCTTCACCACTTTCAGACAAATCGCTTTTCACCACCATAAAACGACCAATCTTGTTGGAAAAAAACAGCGAAGCCAGTAAAACACCGACAAAGACACCAATAGCGAGGTTGTGAGTCGCGACCACTACCACTAC
Source organism: Vibrio sp. V43_P6S15P86 (assembly GCF_009904725.1). NCBI lineage: Bacteria > Pseudomonadati > Pseudomonadota > Gammaproteobacteria > Vibrionales > Vibrionaceae > Vibrio > Vibrio sp. V43_P6S15P86. The sequence continues at coordinate 27,739 of NZ_WXWT01000214.1, read as the reverse complement.
TGTCGCAATCATAACAATATTGGTCGATATAGGATGAGACTTAAGATCTTTAATCGAACTCCAAGAGAAAGTACCAATAGAGACCATGATCATCACGGCAACTAATGCAGCCATTGGAATAAGTTTCAGCCAATCACTGAGGAAAACCACCATAATCAATAAGAAAATACCCGCACAAAGCGTAGAAAGACGACCACGACCGCCCGATTTGATATTGATAATGGACTGACCAATCATGGCACAGCCTGCCATACCACCAATAAAGCCTGTTGCGATATTGGCAATACCTTGTCCTTTACACTCACGGTTCTTATCGCTGTTAGTATCCGTTAAATCATCCACAATCGTCGCTGTCATCATAGATTCAAGCAAGCCCACAATCGCAAGACCTAATGAGTAAGGCAAAATAATCCAAAGTGTTTCAAGGTTAAGCGGGACATCAGGCCATAAGAAAACAGGCAAAGTGTCAGGTAGTTGTCCCATATCACCAACAGTACGAATGTCAATATTAAATACAATCGCGACTGCCGTTAGCGAGATAATACACACAAGTGGTGATGGTAAAAGTTTGCCGACATAAGGGAGATAAGGGAACAAGTAGATAATCGCAAGACCCGCAGCCGTCATCGCATAAACATGCCAGGTCACGTTGGTCAACTCTGGCAGTTGCGCCATAAAAATCAGAATCGCTAACGCATTCACAAAGCCAGTGACTACTGACCGAGAGACAAAGCGCATTAAATCACCTAGCTTGAGATAACCTGCTGCGATTTGGATGATGCCTGTCAACACGGTTGCAGCTAATAGGTATTGTAAGCCATGCTCTTTAACGAGCGTGACCATCAATAAAGCCATCGCTCCTGTTGCCGCTGATATCATTCCTGGACGTCCACCGACAATCGAGATGATAAAAGCAATACTAAATGAGGCGTAAAGACCCACTTTAGGGTCAACACCAGCGATAATGGAGAACGCAATCGCTTCAGGGATCAAAGCCAGTGCTACAACTATGCCAGCCAGCACATCACCACGCACATTGGATAACCAATCACGTTTCATCGTTTCAATCATGAATTTACTCGTAAAATTAATAAATTAGTTAATGTATAGAAAGGAATTGAGGAAGGCAGGTGGTCTAAGGCGGCGTAATTGACATCGAGTCGCTCCATAAAAAATAAAAACGTGATCGTAACCACAGATTAAGAAATAGTCAAATTTGTAATTACAAAAGTGGATTCGCATTACGCGGGCCGTACCATACATTCACTCGTTGAGCGGTGAACAGCGCTTCATACGACTTCACGTCGCACATCCAACTATGAGTTACGATACAAATAGCTCAACAGTTCCACCTGAGTGTATCGCTCATATCTTGAATAAGGTTTAAGCCAAGATCTCATTCGTGACGCATTTGAATAACTAGCTCTTCCACTTGCTCCAAGTTAGTAATTTGTTCTGAAAGCTCTTCTAGTAGAATAAGTACAGGAATGGGAGTTTAGTAAGTCAGGGTTGAACTCTAATAGCTCTTATCACTATTCAGCTTGGCCCAGAAGGTCACCATTGATTCGATCCAGCATTTCCTTTAGCGTCTTACAAACTTGCAACACTCAACACCTTCTAACTTCACCCGAGTTGGGCGAAAGAAATACTCTGTATGAACATCGAGTGCTTGTGCCAGCTTCAACAGGTTTGAAGATGAAGATATTGTCGTAGTTTTTAATGACGTTGCTTATGCACTCATTGATAGCCTTGCGCGCTCTGTTCTAGGCATACTGCAAACATGGCTTCCTCATTAGCAACGTCTTGGTTTATAAAAATTGATAACCTGTAGATAATACAAACCTTATCTGTGTCATTTTCTATCTCATTTACAGTTCAGAGCTCTCCACTTTGCTCATCATCCAATCTTCAACATCACTTTCCAGCCAAGCCTTACGCTTACCTGATACGGTGAAGTTTTTTGGAAACTCCCCATTTTTCATTAGCTCATAAATAGTGCTTTTACATAGTGTTGTTTTGGTTACAACTTGCTCTAAGTTAAGAAAATTCAACATTTTAATACCTTGTTATGTAGTTCAACTCATAACAAAGGCCGCTGCGTTATTTTTTACTTTTCCTACTCGCCTACTCTGAGGCTACAGCTAACAGTTCCTGAACAAAGCAGCACACAAAGATGAATCACTTGCTGGCAGTACCAGCAAGTGATTCATTTTCATTACAACTGACGGTTCGCCGCTGCGAGAGCGTATCTATAAGCTGCATCTTTTCCTGCTGAACAGGCTGCGACTTTTCTCACCTCAACACGCTTCTCCGCGCTTCTTTCATCCACCAGTCGCCAAAGGTCTTCATTAGCTACCGGTTCTTTATTTGCCTTACGCCAATCTCGTCGCTTCCAGCCATCTAACCACTCATTAAAGCCTTTGACGCAATAATCGCTGCTTGAATAGATAATATCGCCATCTCTCGCATGCTTTAACCCAAAAGCAAGAGCTGACAGCTCTAGGTAAGTTTGGTCTGCGACATAGTCAAAATACTCCCAATCTTCATGTTCAATGCACGCATCATCATCGATCACGATTAAGCCAACACCGCCAACAAGACGACCTCTTTGCTTTCTCACCATGGCCGCTTCTACATAAATTTCTGTATTCATTGTCATACTCTCCAGAGACTAATAAGCCGATACGTTCTCTGATTCGGCTTGGTTGTTAATAACTTGCTTTACAGCGATTCCTACATAACAACGGCAAGTAAGTTATTTTTTACCTGTCTCTAGGCACGCTTGCTTTCCACCCTCCAATTCCTAACAAGCCTGATTTAAAACCCTTTCAGATATATTTCATCAGTACGCATAACCAAACAGATAGCCCAAGGAGCCCTTATGCGTACCCCAAATACTGACCATGACTACCCCTTTGAGACTTCAGAACTCAATGAACTGCTAGAGCGTGCAGCCGAAGCACTGGCTGTGAAATACAAACGTGAAGGCACGTTCACTAACCCAACCAATGTCAAAGAGTACTTAAAACTCAAATTAGGAGCTCATGACCGAGAAGTGTTTGCCGTGATGTTTCTTGATAACCAACATCAATTGATCTGTTTCGAAGAGTTGTTCTTTGGCACGATTGACGCCGCTTCGATTTATCCCCGTGAAGTATTGAAGACAGCACTAAACCACAACGCTGCCGCCGTGATTTTTGCCCACAACCACCCTTCCGGCATTGCTGAGCCTAGCCAAGCCGACAAACGCATTACACATCGACTTATCGACGCTCTAAAGCTAGTGGATATCCGTGTCTTAGACCACATCGTTGTTGGTGAAGATTGTGTTTCATTTGCTGAGAAGGGATTGATATGAGTGAGTTTATTGTTTCCGGACTTAGTGATGAGCTCGTTGCTCCAATGCATTGCTTTCTGGATGCCCTGCTATTGGACAGCACCATTCCTAATACAGTTGAGCGATTGGCGCTAAACATTCGCTCCCAAGGGACTGACCAACGATTTCAGCCCATTGAAATTCAACTAGAACGCACATCCAGTGATTCGCCCTGGCAGCTTCGCTTTATCGCCACCTTTGATGTTGTCGTCACAGGCACGCCCCAAAAAGAGTTATCGCTGTATTTCAACTTCTCAGGGTGTTGGTTCTATCACCCTGAGATTAAACAGTGCAGCTTACAACGGCCAGAAGTACAAACCTTACTCGCCAGTTGGCTTAAAGCAGTCACTCGCTCGCTCATCGCACACTCTGCAATCTCAATCGACATTACCCCCATTCGCTAATCTCCATTTCCGTCAAAGAGGTCACTATGAATCAAGCTGCTAACCTGGCTATGTTCGCATGCAAGCGAGCCACGCCTTCACACCAACTCAAAGACTTAATCAAACGCTCTATTCATGATGTTAATTACCGAGGACGGCTAACTATCCGTTTTAAGGACACCAGTTACCATCCGAAAGATGGAGGGTTTCATCCTGTATCTATCACTATCGATATTAAAGACAGCCATATTGCCATTAGGGAGATAACGGACCGCGTTTATGTGGGTGATGAAACACCGGAACTGGTTCCCGACCTGACTTTTGATTTTGCTAACAACGTCGCTTTCGCTCGCTTTAGCGGCTGGCTGGGCATGCACCTACAAGAAACAACCGAGCTATATGAAATGTGGGAGTGTAACTTTCTAGCTTATGTAGCAATGGACGCTTACAACCAAATTCAGATTAAGTGTGGCTAGCAACCAAAGCCAATCCACTTACTACCCCAAAACACTCCCCTTCCGTTACCAAGCATTCAACAAAACCACCAGCATAGAGCTGCGCCGATGCCTGCTTCCCATATTGTTCAAACGGGAAGCTTCAATCCCTTATTGCATAAGGGTTTCTTGTCATTACCCGTTCTGTGCTTCTCAAAACACCCATCTACAGACAAAAAAGGAAGCAGATTATGGCTGAGGTCCAAGCAATCAAAGATGATGACACCATACGCCTGATTGGTCATTTACTGAGTATTCGTTGTAATCCACAAATGGCCGATGTGTGGCATATCGGATTAAACCTAGCACTGCGGATTTCTGATTTGTTATCGATTCGCTTTGAAGACATTCATGGTGACCGACTTATTATTCGTGAAAGTAAAACTGGCAAGCTGGCAAACATTCAGCTCAATACCAAAGCGCAGCAGCATATTGCTAGATTAAGGGAGCAGCATCCCGACCACATCTACTTGTTTCAATCCTACCGATGCCAACAGTTGAAAAACAAACCACCCCAGCCAATCACGCGACGCGCCGTGTCTATGGCATTTCAACAAGTAGGCCAAGAGCTAAATATTGCGTTAGGTACTCACTCGATGAGAAAGACGCGAGGCTACTTTCTTTACCAATCTACAAAAGATATAGGCCGTGTCATGAAAATGCTTCGTCACACATCTGAAGGCGTCACCCTTCGCTATATCGGTATCACTCAAGATGAAGTCGATAAAGACTTTGTTTCTCTTGAGCTTTAAGCCTGGTCGTTTAGTGAGGGGGCGGGACCGCCAAACCCTTACAGCATATAACATTACAGGCTATTTCAGTCATCATATTCCATCAATCATTCGCTATAAAAATGGTGATTAATAGAAGAACTCTTCGACCCCAACGTCTAATACATCTGCAAGATTCTTTAACATCTCATCCGTCACACGGACCATCCCAGATTCAACCTTCGCTAATTTGCTTCTTGTCATATCAATCCCCTTGAGACTGCACAATCGTTCAACATCTTGCTGAGAGAGCTGCTTAGACACTCTGATATTGCGGATTTGATGTCCAGTAATGTTTTTCTCAATCTTGTTCACAAGCTCACCTGCACCTTTATGGGTGCAGATAGCTTATGTTTAATGTACCATCCAAACTGCACCCATATCGGTGCAACAAAATCAAAAAAGGAGAATAAATGATGATATTAGTGCTTTTATGGGTATTTCTCGCTTTTGTGCTGGCGATATATGCGAAGAGTAATGGTCGCAGCTTTGGTTGGTGGCTTTTACTCGGACTCGTAATTGACCCTATATTGGCATGGATTATTTATAAAGTGGTTGCAGATTAAAAGAACCGTCAAGCTCGCCATCGCAGCAACTTCCACCTCCCCTGCACATTAACTGGATAATATCCCCCCTGTACTAACTCTGGGATAAAGAAAACTAAAGCAGTGGTCAGCCAACAGGGGTTACCACTCACAACTTGAATTAAGGATAAAACAATGTCAGTACCAATACACACCGTTACGTCAATCAGTGTTCTGAGCTCTACACTTTTACTCTTCGGCTGCGGTAACAATGTAGTGGACTCTCTACAGCAGCAGACTTTCAGCTATATAAACGGAAAAAATCAACTGGCTCAATATGAGCCATCACTGACTATCAACCAAGCCTTTAATAATCGTAAAGTTTGTAATGATGTCGAATGGCAAACATTTGAAGATAATCGTGAAAGAACAGTTATTGAATACCGTTGTAATATGGATATACCTTCACAGAAGTTCTCCAACCTGTTGAAGGCTGAACTGAACAAGAGTGCAGACAAAGTTGCGCAAAGAATTTCAAGTGAATACAAAACACTCAAAAAACTGGCTGATAACCAGATTAACTATCAAGAACAATATGATGAAGCAACGGGATATTTTGACAAACAACGCTTCAAAAACCTTTTAGAAAGAAGCAAGCGAGCTCAGCAAGAGTTACAGGAAAAGTATCCAGACGGAATTGATGGAGCGCTCACTCAAGTAGAAGATCGTCGTTCGCAATTTATCACTCCTGTAAGCGTCGATGAAGTTTACCAATGGAGTGTTGATAGTCGTGAGCAAAATCACTTCCTATACAATGGCTTCTCTGCTCAATTTTCTAATAATAAAACATTGAGTTGCGAATTTGACCTACTAAAGTCTTTAAACCTCCTATACAAAGACCAGCAAGCAGAAACGTACTATCTCTTAAAACAAACACTACAACACTGGAGCCAACGCCTTAACTTTGGCGGGGATGATCTTATCTACCTCAACGATCTTAAATGTCAACTCCAGTAAAGTTCTCACTTTCATACCATAAGCCCTGAGATTAGAACTCAGGGCTTTTTTATTACAGGTACATAATGAATCCACTAAAAGTACTAGGATCACTAGGGCTAACTCAATTAGGGAAAAGTCTTGCTGATAATCTCTTTCATACAACCCAGGCTCCAGTCAGAGGCAGCATTGTGTATTGCGATCTCGCATTTGGTTATGCTGAACATTCAGGTGTCTACGTGGGAAATGGACGTATCATCCATCGTAATGGCAAAGGTCTTATTGAAGCCGTATCAATTCGTCAGTTCCTAGCTGATACTACAGCCCTTTCCATTTACGTGAGCTGCAATGCTCAAGGGAGAGCAATTGGCAGTGAGTTTACCGCTCAAATTGCAGAAGCCATGCTTGGCATACAAACAGACTATTCCCTGCTAAATGAAAACTGCCATCAGTTCTGTAGCTACTGCCTAAGTGGTGACATCTTCTCAAACACCTTCACATTGACTCAGCTTAAAGGTGACGCTCGTACGCACCTTCAAGCCAGTCAGTGGCGCGTGTGGGATTTAAAGCATCGTCACAAAGGATAAGGGGATTCTCTCCCCTCTTTTTAATCCCTTAGTCGAGGTTACCTAGTGCTACAGCCAAAGCAACGATGTCCCTCGCCATAGCGCTTAGTTCTCTTCTTGGCTAGATAGCTAATACGATAAAACAGATCCGAATATTGTTCGACAAAGTATTCACTATTTTTTTCGATATAGTAACTATGGTTGTTCGGAAAATGGACCAAACCTAAAGCCTGCTCCTCACTACATCCTAAAGCGCTTCTCCATGCACCAATAATAAGATTTGCCAAAGAATCTCTTTGCTTGTAGCGACCAATTGTGAAAAAGCGGTCTTTATTGAAAAGCAGAACAAGATGATAATGCTCATGCATTGAAGTGTCCTGCTCTCTAGCCCATGCGTATCTCACTTTGCACGGAGCTGCCCTCTTGCCCATTCTTTTCCTTCGTATTCCTTGGGCTTTAATCTTTTCACTTAATGAATCTTTGAACCGCGACATTAGCTTTGTACGACGAATGTTATAGCTCACAGCTTCATCGCGAGTAAGATCGTCAAGAAAGCCATGAGACGGTAGTCGCAAGTCGACACGTATCGCATAGGTTCTAGGGTACTCTTCGATAGAGTAGTTCATTGTTTCTATTAACTGCTCTAAATAGCCTTCTTCATTCTCTTTAAGAGTGCCTAGAATAAGTAATCCGTTGTATGTTGATTCTTTCATGAGTAAGTACCTGTTGGATGTGTTCACAGGTATCCCTACTCATATTATTTTTTACCTTATATTCCATCACCTACTTAGAGGTAGGTGTAGTACCTTTAATTAGCCCTATAAAGCGTATATTACTGTATCTGTCATTTCCTATTGACAATTACTTCTCGACTAACCTTTAGCGACAAAGCGTTGCCTAACATAACTAAACGTAAAACTGCTCGGAAGTTACCAATAACATCAAAGCGATTTATGAACGATTAATCGTACAAAAAAACGCCTTGAATTACCCAAGCATCTTCATCCGAATCAGGTTGAAAGACAGCAGAGTCACTATCAATCACGCTGAGCTCACCTGAGTATGCGTTACCTATATTTGACAGCACATAACAAGAGGTTTCTGTTCTAACGAAATAGATATCGAAGGGGCCCTTTGACTTGCTTTTTGTGATCTGCTCACGAACGATACTTAAGAAAAAATCAGAGAAATGATTAATATCCCTGAACCATATCTTATGAAGATCGTTATTTACCTCCTTCAAGTTCGTCAAAGCAATAATATCTCGACTACAAGCTTGGTAGTCTGTTGTTAATTTGTCTCGAATATTTTGTGATACTAGCTCGTCAAAAAAGTGGTTCAGCCTGCCTAAAAGGCTATGTCGAATTATCTCATTCGACAAAAGCTTCCATCCTCTTCGACCTTGTACTATTCGACTCCTTATCCGCCGATTAGGATCACACCCAAGCATTTTCTCTGCTTTAAAACCCATTAGCTCAATCCTACTACCACCAAGCACCGTTGGGTCTATGATGCAAATCGAATGACTCTTTTTGTATAGATAAGGTGCATTACAACCAGCGACAAACTTCAAAATAAATCTATCAGCTACCAACTCGTTTATGTAACGGCGTAACCTTTGCTTCGTCATTCCGGTTACTTTAGAAAGATGAGAAAAACTAATACTTTCAACAACCCCTAACTCATCCGTTAAAGAAACCAATACAACTTTAAGTAGTCGCTTAGCCAACGCTTCAGCACGTTCATCTGTTAGGGCTTCTCCAATACCTAGTATTGCTAGAATTGAAGCTAGCTTCTCATTAGGGCACTCCTGAGAGCTATCAAAACCTGCTGGATAAACGACAGCATACGATGACTGCTCATTATTAAAAATTACCTTATCACACATGCATAAGCGTGCTACCGAACCACGAACTGTCGACTCTTTTATCTTTAACTTTTCCGCCAGAGATGCAATTGATAGGAACACGTTTCTTTGTTCTCGAGTACACAAAACCCAATGTAAGTATACGACTTTGTCCTGCGGTTTCATCCCTTTCCATAACTGGAGAATCACACTAATCATGTTCGTCACATTTTATTTATAATACCTATTAAGTTTATAATATCATAATTTTTGACAGTATATTATTTACATGTAAAGCTACATGTAGCAAAACAAATTAAAGGAAAGATAGTGAGTAAGGAAATCGATGATTTTAAGGCGTGGGTTAATTTTAAGAACAAGAAAATGACCCAATGGTTAACTGGGTATTTCATCAAAAAAGGGATACCAAAAAGTCTTCCTTCTGTAGACGACATAATTACCAACCCTCTACAACAGAGCATCTTGAAGCAAGCTGAACACTACTTTTCTAGGATTCCAGAGCCAGCTTTAAGGAAAGAGAAACTCTCGAACATGAAGAAATCTTGGGCGCAATACTACAGAAGAAAAACAGGAGCCAAAAAAGTACATACTGTCTATGTTGATGACAAAACTCACACAACTCTCAAGAAAGTTAAAAAGAAATATCGATTAGATAATTTAGGTCAAGCTGTAGGATCAATTATCGATGGAACGGCACTTAAAAGAGAGATTCGAAGGCTAGAAAGAGATAATGACTTACTGAATAAAAAGCTCGAAAGTTACAATTTGCTAAAGACGAAAAGCCGTCAGCAAGAGGTTCAATTAGAAGAAATGCGCAATAAAATAGACTCTCTTGAAAAAAGAAACATAACACTGACGACAACTATCGAACAATTAGCCAGCTCTCTATCATCCAAATGAACAAGCTAATAAAATTTGAGTTCACGCAGTTCCTCGAACCATTAGGAAGGGTCTGCATCTTCGTTACACCTTGGACGAAAAATCAAGCCGATCTCGTCGCTGATAAAGGAACAATATTCTCAACTGTCAAAGCCCGAAGCTTATCGCCCCACGCCTGTAAAACGACTAGTTGCTCATCAAGGTAGTCATGGTGGTTATAAACTCTAAGCATACCCGGTAGCTGATGGCCGACTGTCTTTTCTATTGCCACAATATCTAGCCCCATTTCACTACAACGGCTGATAAAGGTACGACGCAAATCATGGGGTGAAAAACGCTCTAGATCGGCTGGTAAATTACGTTTGATCAATGCCCGTACTGCCGCAGGCTCTTGGGTTTTATCTACAGTGAGTTGAGGCCAAACAAGCTTCCATTTACTTGGGACACTTTCACGCTGCTCTTGCAATAACTCAACAAGATAATCGCTGAGCGGTACTTTGCGACTATCCGGACTTTTAGTATGTCGCTCTGCTGAGCTGGCTGGTAGAGTCCAAACCTTGTTTTCGAGATCTAGCTCACCCCAACGCATTTCTAGAACAGCACTGATACGTTGACCACACCCCAGTAAAAAGCGTATTAAACGGACGTTAGAAGGGGCAGTGCGCCACTCCCCTAAGCTAGTTAACAATATCTTCAACTCAGAAAAGCTAAGGTTTCGCTTTGTTACTTTAGAGCCCCCTCCAACATCCTTTGCTTTTAGTTGTGGTGCTGGATGAGAATCAATCATATTAAGAGCTAAGGCATGGTTAATCACTTGATTGATGACTTTATGGCAAGCACCGATAGCACCAGCCATACGCTTACCTTCTTTATCAACCTTCGCATCAAAAACCTTATTGAGGTCATATGTGCTTAAATCCACCAGTTTAGTATTACCGATAATTGGCTTTATATCTCTATTGTAAATGGTTCTCGACTGATCGCCTCGTAATTGCTTAGAAAGACGCTTCTCATCAAAACTCTCAAATGCATCGTTAAAGGTCTTTGCCTCATCTTGTGCGCGTTTTTCTTTATCAAGTTCAACCTTTGGGTTCTTGTTGTTCTCCAACCAACTCCGATAGCGGCCAGCTTCCACTCTTGCCTGCTCTAATGTCATCCCCTGCTCAGGTTTTGACTTCACATATCGCCCCATAGAAATTTTTTCGTGTTTCTTTCCAATCTGAAAACGAAATGTCCATGTCATTGTACCGGTAGGACGAACACGTATATTCAGCCCTTCAATTTTTTTATCTGGGATTAAGTACTCTTTATCTTGTGGCTTCAGAGCTTGTAGTGTGGCATTACTGTTTATTCGTTTTGTCATTATAAGCAACTCTCTAAAATTCTGGGTACGGCGTGGGGTACGGCGATGATGTGGTTTCTATTGTACTCATAAAGACGTCAATGGAAAACAAATAGAGAAAAATAACCATAAGCCATTGATTTTTATAACATCAAAATACATTGACGGACACCTATGGAATTATGTCACCATTTACCCACCACATGGAAGCTGGCGTGCTATTGGAACGTAAAGCTTAGTCCACCAGCTTCAGACAAAAAAAAGCGAGCTCAATGGCTCGCTTTTTTTAATTTGATTCGTTTGCTTATTCCGCAGAAGTCTTCTTGCTGACAAAACCTAGCTTCTTACCAATCCATGCGAGTAAGATCATTGAAACCATGATCGCGAAGAAGTTTGAGCCTGCTTCTGGGTATTGCGCTTTAATAAACGCAGAGTGACCAAACGCACCTACGAAGAAACACGCCAAGCCAACTAATGGGATATCTTCTGATACCGGATTATTTAGGTACTCTTGGTAAAGAGCTTGTACAGCCAGTACGAGTGCAATCAATGGGAAGATTGAAAAAGACACTTCACTCATGGTCAACCATGACAACAAAGCATCACCACACATACCTGCAACCAGTGCCAAAATCAGCGTTTTCTTTTCAGATTTATTTCCATTCGACATTATTCTATCCCGCCTTTTAATCGGTTACGTTCACGTTCTTTGCGATACCAATAGGCCCCTTTGGCTATCATTCGCAATTGCATGATCAATCGCTCGGCGAGTTCATCGCGCTCACGTCGATCTAAATCTAAAGCTTCAGCCCCCGAACTGAAAACCAAAGTCACAGACGCTTCTGCTTGAGTATACGCCTCTTCTCTGGTCACGCCGGTGCTCATTAAATACTCGGTTAATTCTGCCGCAAAATGCTGGATTTCTCGAGCAACAGCGGTACGAAATTCAGCAGAAGTGCCGGAGCGCTCACGCAACAGCAAACGAAAAACGTTCGGACTACTTTCAATGAATTCCATAAAGGTTTCGACCGAGGTACGAATTACGCTACCTTCTTTCACAATACGTTGACGCGCCTGACGCATCAGTTGGCGTAGTAGCAAACCGCCTTCATCAACCATGGTTAAGCCTAGCTCATCCATATCTTTGAAGTGACGGTAAAAAGAAGTCGGTGCAATCCCTGCCTCTCGGGCGACTTCTCGCAAGCTAAGGCTGGAAAAGCTGCGATCCGCACTTAATTGACTAAATGCCGCATCGATCAATGATCGACGTGTCTTCTCTTTTTGCTGTGCGCGGATTCCCATCGATTTCATTCTTAACTTGCTCTTTTTCTGTAGGGTACAAGAGCCTCAATATAACGCAATTTGCTCCTACGGAGAAAGATATGTTGCTTCGCTCGCTCTGAGCGCCGAGAACGTTACTATTGGCATGCATCTAATTGCAATGTTCTCGATGCAATTTATAGACATACAACATACCAAATCATCCTTTTGGTCGATTCTGCGTGATCACTTCCACTCTCTAACAGGCATGACGTGTACCAATAGAGTAAATGAGTTAAAATCGCGCTAAAGCAATGTTAAGCAAATATAACAAGGAAGGCATCATGGCGCATGTTAATCACTATGACGTGATCGTAATCGGTAGTGGCCCTGGCGGAGAAGGGGCTGCAATGGGATTAACCAAAGCGGGACTGAATGTTGCCATTGTCGAGAAAGAAAGCAGTGTCGGCGGCGGTTGTACTCACTGGGGTACTATTCCATCAAAAGCACTGCGTCATGCCGTTAGCCGCATCATCGAATTTAATAGCAACCCGCTATTTTGTCGAAACAACACCAGCGTTCATGCAACATTTTCTGACATTTTAGGTCATGCTAAATCGGTCATTGATAAGCAAACTCGACTTCGTCAGGGCTTTTATGACCGTAACTCATGCACACTTTTGTTCGGAACCGCGCGATTTATCGATAACTACTCAATTGCAGTGATGCAAAGCGACGGTACAGAAGAAATCTATTCTGCGGATAAGTTTGTCATCGCGACGGGTTCTCGCCCGTATCAGCCTAACGACGTAGATTTCTTGCATGAGCGCATCTACGACAGTGATTCCATTTTGAGCCTGAAACACGACCCTCGCCATATCATCATTTACGGTGCGGGCGTTATCGGTTGTGAGTACGCCTCTATCTTCCGCGGCCTTGGAGTGAAAACCGACCTTATCAATACCCGCGACCGCTTGTTGGAGTTTTTGGATAACGAAGTGTCAGATGCGCTGTCTTACCACTTCTGGAACAGCGGTGTGGTAATTCGTAATGATGAGACCTATGAAAAAATCGAAGGCACAGAAGATGGCGTGATTATTCACCTACAATCTGGCAAGAAGATGAAGGCAGACTGCTTGTTGTATGCGAATGGTCGAACAGGTAACACCGATAAGTTGAATTTGGGTGCAGTGGGTCTGGAAGCGGACTCTCGCGGACAACTAAAAGTAAACCGTAACTACCAAACCGATATCGAACACATTTACGCTGTAGGCGATGTCATCGGTTACCCTAGCCTTGCAAGCGCCGCTTATGACCAAGGGCGATTTGTCGCACAAGCCATTACGAAAGGTCAGGCAGAAAACTACCTGATTGATGATATTCCAACGGGTATCTACACCATCCCAGAGATTAGCTCTGTGGGTAAAACCGAGCAAGAGCTAACAGCTGCGAAAGTACCGTATGAAGTAGGACGCTCTTCGTTCAAGCATCTAGCTCGTGCACAGATCGCAGGGAAAGACATCGGTAGCTTGAAGATATTGTTCCATCGTGAAACCAAAGAAATTTTAGGGATTCACTGTTTTGGCGAACGTGCCGCGGAAATTATCCACATCGGTCAAGCCATTATGGAGCAAAAAGGCTCAGCGAATACCATCGAGTATTTCGTCAATACCACCTTCAACTATCCAACAATGGCCGAAGCGTATCGTGTCGCTGCGTTGAATGGTTTGAACCGCTTGTTCTAATCTATGCTTCTTGATAGCAGACAGAAAAACAGCAGGCTTGGACCTGCTGTTTTTATATCAACATTGTGCTAGGAAGGTATCCTTGTGCCATTGGTAGAGAAAGATAACCCCTAAACCAATACCCCGCATCAACATAAAGCTCGTCATTGCAAACCACAGCGCGTGATTTTCCCACTCGGCGAATAAGTAAAAGACAACGAAGAAACTGCTGGTCGCGACAAACATACTATTGCGCATGTCTTTGCCTTTGGTTGCACCGACAAAAATGCCATCCAATAGAAAGCACCACATCGACGCAAGTGGCATCACCACCAGCCAAGGTAGATACACCGCTGCTTGCTGTTGGACCGTCTCAATTGAAGTGATCATGGCGATCAACTCCGATCCCGCCAAACCAAAGAGCGCGGTCAGTCCTAAGCAAATAACCAAACTCCAAAAGAAAGTGCCGACAAGCGATGCACTCAATTGTTGCCTATCTTTGGCACCAATCGCCTTCCCGACCATGGCCTCCATCGCATAAGCAAAGCCATCCATGCCATACGAGATAATCATCAGGAAGCTCATCAGAACCGCATTTGCAGCGACAACCTCATCACCCAAGCTCGCGCCTTGGAACGTCATAAAGCTAAAAGCCGCTTGCAGACACAAAGAGCGTAAGAAAATATCGCGATTCAATTTCACGAATCGCCCTAAACCGTGTTGAGTGCTGGCTAGCAACTTTTGAGGTGATGGTAATTGCCTCTCTCGCCAGGTTTTCCAGACACACATGAGACCAAAACCCATGCCAGAGTAGTCAGCAATCACCGATGCCAGCGCAGCGCCTTCTACTTTCCACCCCAAACCAATCACAAACAACAAATCGAGGGCAATATTAGTCACGTTGGTGATGATCACCATCCACATTGGTGCTTTGGAATTTTGCGTTCCGAGCAGCCACCCCAACAACACAAAGTTCATTAGCGCAGCGGGGGCACTCCACACACGGATAGAGAAATATTGCATACCGTAGTGTTTTACCTCTGCGCTGGCGTCACTCCAACCAAAGATCAAATCAGCTATCGGGGTATGGGCAATAAGGAAGACTAACGCAAACAGCAGCGCCATAAGTGAGCCTTGCATAAACACCAAGGCAAGTTGCTTTCGGTCTTCACCGCCATAGGACTGCGCCGCCAACCCAGTAGTCGACATACGCAAAAAACCAAGCAGCCAAAACGTCACGCTGATCATGGTGCTGCCCAACGCAACACCACCCAAATACCAAGCGTGGTCTAGATGACCAATCACCGCAGCATCGACCAAACCGAGCAATGGAACAGTAATATTCGACAGCACCATAGGTATAGCTAAAGCTAAGACTTGGCGATGAACTTTTGGGTTAGATAAAGGAGAGAAGATTGAATTTGTCACAGGCACCTCATCAGTAAGATCGACGAGTGTACCTGAGCGCTTAACGACTAGCCAATTACCACTTGATATGAACGAGTACTGGCGTGAGGCGATGCTTCAACATTGGAATCTTATTAAGCCAACGCTGCCAAGCTTTCCAACGAGAACAGAATCTATCGAATGGCGAGAAAGCTTTCACCCACTGTGCCCATGGTAACCATTGCAATATCTGTGCTGCAGGCGCTTCAAAGCCATGAGCATAACGATCAGAGCCAAGCTTTTGTCCCCACTTGGTTTCCGTTAAATCTCCTGCCAGCACCATACACAGTTCAGCAGAAACAAAATGTCGACCTAAGGTTTGAATAAATTTCGCGACTTGACGCTCTGTGCAATCGAGCAGTGCCATTTCACATAAAATGAGCACTGGTGCTTGCTCTGGAATGGCTAACGTCTCTAGCCACGACATTTCATCCACACTGCCACAGCGATGTTCATAGCGTTCATTTTTGTGGAACAAGCGCTGACGCCATACCAAATTTTCCGTCACATCCAGCTCTATCCAATGGCAGCGTCCATTATCCAAGCGATAAAAGCGGGTATCCAGCCCTGCTCCGACATTGATTATCCAAGCATCGGGATACTGCTGTAAGAAGTGACTAACCTGCTGGTCACAAAGCTGAGTCAGCGTCACGTGCAGCAATTGCTTCTGCGCAATATCACCACTCAAACAATCCGGCGCCATCTTACAGCTCAAACACGCTTTAGCAGCTATCGGATCGTACACCAAGCCATTGTCGACCATGCTTTCACGGCTACGCAATAACAGTGGCTTCAATAGATGGTTAGGAACTTGATGTTTAGACTGAGACATGGGCATTTCCTGCGCCAGAGAGAAAACATAGACATTAATAAAGATGATAATGAATATCAATTACATTATCAAGCTTATAAATTGGTCAAAACAAACAAGGTCAAGATGATGAGCAAGCTTTTGGAGGAAGTAGAAAAAGAGAAAAGAAGAGAAGAGAAAAGACAAAACAGCCCAGATCAACTGGGCTGCTTAAATACACTTACATCCAGTCGGTATTACGAATAATACCAACGGCTAAGCCTTCAATCGTAAGGTGCTGAGACGTCAAGTCCACTTGGATTGGGGCAAACTCTTCATTCTCAGCATGCAGTAATATGGTTGAGCCTTTGCGCTCCAAACGCTTCACAGTCACATCATCATCAACACGCGCAACGACAACTTGACCGTCTCTCACGTCTTGGGTTTTATGCACCGCGAGCAAATCGCCATCCATAATCCCGATGTCTTTCATACTCTCGCCATTTACACGAAGTAAGAAATCCGCTTGCGGTTTGAACATCGCAGGATCGACTTGGTAGTGCGCCTCTACGTGCTCTTGAGCCAGAATTGGCTCACCCGCTGCAACTTGACCAATCAATGGCAAACCCTGCTCATCATTGGCTGCGTCTTCAAGCAGGATACGAATCCCACGAGAAGCGCCTGGAATAATTTCAATTGCTTGCTTACGAGCAAGCGCTTTTAGGTGTTCCTCTGCGGCATTCGCAGAGCGGAAGCCAAGCTCACGCGCAATCTCTGCACGAGTTGGTGGCATTCCGGTGTCATCGATTTTACTTTTAATCAAATCGAAGACTTGTTGTTGGCGTGGCGTTAACGGCTTCATGTCTCACCTGTCTTTTTATACAGTTAACTGTGAGTATATCCAGTAAATGCTCAAATGAAAACCCAATTGGTTGTTTTTTAATTTATTTGTGGAGAGCTTTCAGCTTACCGATTAAGTTCATTCTTTATTCGTTTAAAACACCGACTTTTCAGTTAATCAAGTCAAAGCAATAACTTAGGGGTTCGACTAATTTACAGCCAATAAAATTAAAAGGTTTGACCAGTTTCTGGTATCCTTGCAGCGCTTAAATTTTATCGCCTAGGCTTATTTCTATTGCCGTACTCATCTCTTTTTATAGAGAAGACATGCAAAGCGGAAACTGAAATAAGGTTAGGCCTGTTTGAATACCTATTGAGGCTGTGAACTTTATGTCTTCTGGACAATCATTTTCACGTTCATTACTAAAACTACCTTTATCGGTACTGGTAAAGGGCACCACAATCCCGTCGAACCCGATTGAAGATCTGAACATCGACCTAACTAAACCGATTGTATATGCCCTGCCGTTCCGCTCGAACGTGGATTTGCTGACACTGCAAAAACAAGCCATGAGCCTTGGTCTACCCGACCCGCTCAGCCCGCTGGAAATCAATGGCAAAACGCTGAACCGTTTCGTCTTTATCGCTGCGCGTCCAACTGTGATGAACAACGATAATGATGTCCCAACCGATTCTGTTTCTCTGTTCACTGACTTACTGGAACTGCACAAGCTGGATAGTGAGTTGGATGTTCAAATGATCCCTGCAACCGTGCTTTGGGGTCGTAAGCCAGGTAAAGAAGAGAACCAAAAACCTTACCTTCAACCGATGAATGGTCCGCAAAAAGCCAAAGCAGTAATAGCGGCGGGACGCGACTGCTTAGTTCGCTTTAGTCCCGTGGTATCTCTGCGTTATATGGCAGACTCTCACGGTACCGACAGCGCAATTGCGCACAAACTGGCTCGCGTGGCGCGTATCCACTTCTCACGCCAGAAACTGGCTGCTTCAGGCCCAAACTTGCCACAACGCCAAGTGTTGTTTGCTCGTTTACTAAAATCTCCAGCTATTGAACTGGCGATTGCTGACGAAGCCAAGAGCAAAAACATCTCGATTGATAAGGCACGTAAAGAAGCCCACGACATCATGGATGAAATCGCCGCCGACTTCTCCTACAGTCTGGTGAAAAACGGCGACCGCATCCTGAGTTGGTTATGGACAAAACTATACCAAGGTTTGCACATCAATAACGCCTCGACTGTGCGTCGTTTAGCGCAAGACGGCCACGAAATTGTGTACGTTCCTTGTCACCGTAGTCACATGGACTACCTGCTTTTGTCTTATGTTTTATACCATGAAGGCATGGTACCTCCGCACATTGCGGCAGGCATTAACTTGAACTTCTTCCCGGCCGGTCCTCTTTTCCGTCGCGGTGGGGCGTTCTTTATTCGTCGTAGTTTTAAAGGCAACAAACTGTACTCAACCATTTTCCGTGAGTATCTAGCTGAGCTGTTTGCCAAAGGCTATTCAGTCGAGTACTTCAGTGAGGGTGGTCGTTCACGTACAGGTCGCTTACTGCAAGCGAAAACGGGTATGCTGGCTATGACCATCCAAGCAATGCTACGTGGTCTAAACCGCCCAGTAACACTAGTACCGGTCTACATCGGTTACGAGCACGTAATGGAAGTAGGCACTTACGCGAAAGAGCTGCGTGGCAAACGCAAAGAGAAAGAAAACGCAGGGCTTGTACTGCGTACTCTGCGTAAACTGCGTAACTTTGGTTTGGGCTATGTGAACTTCGGTGAGCCAATTCAGCTCAACCAATACTTGAACGAGCATGCTCCTGAGTGGACGAAAGACATCGACAGCATGGGTGGTAACAAACCACAATGGATGAATCCTGTGGTCAACGACCTTGCTAATAAGATGATGACGCACATCAATGATGCGGCGGCAGCAAACGCGTTGACCTTGTGTGCAACCGCACTGCTTGCTTCTCGTCAACGTGCACTTTCTCGTGACTCGCTGATCAATCAGATCGAGTGTTACTTAAAGCTACTCAAAAATAACCCGTACTCAAGCACCTCCACTATCCCTACCGAAAGTGCTGAGGAGTTGGTCGATCATGCAATTTCGCTTGATAAGTTCGTGATTGAAACCGATAGCATGGGTGACATCATTTCGCTGGACCGTAGCCAATCGATCCTGATGACTTACTATCGCAACAACATCATTCACTTGTTCGCTCTGCCGTCATTAATTGCCCAAATGCTCATTCGTCAGCGCAACCTTTCGGTAGCCAAGATTCAAGCGAATGTCGCGCAAATCTACCCATTCTTGAAGAAAGAGCTGTTCTTAAGTTACCAAGAAGACGAGTTAGATGAATTGGTCGTTAAAACACTGCATGAATTTGCCGATCAGAAAATGATTAGTCTTGATGGTGATAAGCTAGAGATCAATCAATCGAACAACCAGCCTTTGGTTCTGTTAGGTCGAACGATAACTGAAACGCTGCAACGCTACTCTATCGCGATGAACTTGCTTGTTGCTTACCCTGAACTCGGTAAATCGGACCTAGAGCAGAAGAGCCAAGATATTGCTCAGCGCCTAGGGCGTTTGCACGGTATTAATGCGCCAGAATTCTTCGATAAAGGTGTGTTTACCGCGATGTTCAATACGCTCAAACAGCAAAAATACCTCGATAACGATGGTAACTGTGACACGAAGAAAACGCAGCAATTTGCACGGCTACTGTTCACTCTGCTTTATCCAGAAGTGAAACTGACGATCGAAGAGAGTATTCACCAACTTCGGTCGTAACCGTTTTACCTTCTTCCAATAAGAAAAAAGGCATCCAATCGGATGCCTTTTTCTATTTCTTCGCTTACCAAAATGCGACCAGTAACCCTATCGCTATCACCATGCCAACATAATTGTTGTTAAGGAAAGCCTTAAAGCACAACTCACGCTCACGGTGACGAATTAAGTGCTGCTGATAAACAAACAACGACGCTGCAATCAAAAGGGTCCAGTAGTAACTTTGTCCCAATTGGTAGAACTGCCCTAACCAAACCAACATCGCGAGTGTAATAAGTTGCAACACACCAATAATAAGCTTGTCATGACGACCAAACAGAATTGCCGTCGATTTAATGCCAATCTTTAGATCATCATCTCGGTCTACCATCGCATATTGAGTGTCGTACGCAATGGTCCACAAAGCGTTAATGAGGAACAAAAACCAAACAATCAATGGTAATTCCCCAGTTTGTGCAGCCCACGCCATTGGAATCGCCCAGCTAAAAGCCAAGCCTAAAAATAGCTGTGGAATATGAGTGTAACGCTTCATAAATGGATAGATGAACGCCAACACAATACCAGCGAAGGATAGCTGAATCGTCAGCGGGTTCATGGTCAGCACTAACAAAAACGAGCTGATACCCAAAACCAAAAATAATCCAATCGCTTCTTTTGCTGTCACTTTCCCTGATGGCAGTGGACGTTGCTTAGTACGCTTTACATGGCCGTCGACTTTGCGATCTGCAAAATCATTAATCACGCACCCCGCACTACGCATTAGGAATACCCCCAATACAAACACGATGAATACATCCCAACTTGGCATCCCTTGGGCTGAGATAATTAGCGCCCAAATCGTTGGCCACATCAGTAACAGTGAACCAATCGGGCGATCCATGCGCATCAGTTGCCAATATGCTTTGGCTTTTTCTGCGGACATTTACACTGTCTCCTTAGCGTAAACTGGTGAATTAGATAAGAATAACTCGGCAACTAGCATCGGTTTGTGATTCATCCACAACCTTGAGCGTCGCGCTAACAAACGTCCTTCTGGTACGGCTACCCATCCCATTTGCAAAGAGTCCCGCTCAACGTTATCTGCGCTGAACACCGTTAGTCCTAATGGGATATCCCCTTGTTGAGCCAAATCATACTGCTGATCAACTAAGGTTGAACGAGGAATCAATGTCCGCCCAATAACCCAGTTATTATTGTCACCGCACAAAATTACCTCTCTCAGTAAGCAATCTTGTTCGGACAATAACTGGCTTTCGTCCTGTTTTAATGTCGCTGCAGTGACGATCTGATTTTGTAGCAATTCTACCGTTAACGCTTGGCAGTGCTGTTTTAAACGACGTGACAAAGACCCTTGCTCTTCAAGCCAGTGCTTGGCAAATTCATTTGGAAATTCGAATTCTTCGGGGTTTTGCCACTCTACTTCCAATAAAGAAGCAAGATAGAGTGATGTTGGCTGATTCATACTAGTATTCAATTGGAGGCTTTATGCGTACAATAAAGCAACAACTTACCGTCCATAGTAATGTATGTAACCGTAAGTTCCGTTATTTGTTATAGACGGCCCATTGTATCAAGACTGAAGCGATTCGAATATCGCGATCCAGAGAAAGAAAAGTTAGAAATATGTACAAACGTTATATAGCCCAAATTATTTTTGCGTTAACCATACTATTCGCCGCACCAAGTTGGGCTGAAACGGAAGAAGCTGGACCTAAGTTGGCATACTTTACCCTAGAGCCTGACCTCACTACTAACTTTTACACCAAAGGCAAAAAGTTAGGTTATGTGCAAGTACGCATCGACATCATGGTAATGAGTCAACAAGATTTATCAGTTGTTGAGCATCACCAACCTTTGATTCGCGATGCAGTGATTGAATTATTGGGTAAGCAAACAGAAGATACGATTAAGTCCCTGTCTGGCCGAGAAGATCTGCGCAAAACCTTAGTGACTACCCTCAACGAAACGCTTTTGCCTGAAACAGGTAAAACCATCATTGCCGATTTGTTGTTTACAAAATACCTTTATCAATAAACCCAAATCCGTTTTGAACATAAAAAAGACCGCTCTTGAGCGGTCTTTTCATTTCATCTGCTTTAGGCTTGCTGTTGGTATTTCATCTTGCCTGAATCAAACAGCGCAATCGCCATCCCCGACAGTAGCCCAACTAAGTGAGCAGTGTTTGCAATCGCCATAAATGGCTGCACAAAACCAAGAACTAACCATACCAACATAAAGACGATGATTGGCTTGGGTAGCGTAAGGCCTAAATGTGGCAAGCGGTAACCCAATATCCACAAATAACCAAGCAGTGCATAGACCACGCCAGACAAGCCGCCGAAGTTAGCCCCTTCAACATAGAACTGGCCTGCCCCTGAAAGCGCTGCCGACACCACAAAGAGTTGCAATAGCTTACCGGAACCGAGACGACGTTCGATGTCGCCACCCAACTGCCACCACCATAGTAAGTTAAACACGATGTGAGTTACTGAAAAGTGCAGTAACGCATGACTTAGCCATCGCCACACTTGCCATTGTTGCCCCTCAAAAGCCGGGAAGTGCAACAACTTAAACACGCCATTGCCAAAGCCAAACATTTGTAACAAGTAGATGATGATACAGACTGTCATGATCAGCAAAGTCATGGGGCCAGCTTTCGCTTTGACCATGCTCATGATACTCGGGCTGGAATAATGAAATGTGCTCTTACGAGTATCGGCAACGTCCCACGAGGCGGCGCTGTATTTTGAATCAGACGGGTTAGCAAGGAACAGCTTAAGTTCGGCTTCCGCTTCTATTTCATGCTGGCTATCAGTCAGCCACAGCGCAAATTGCCCATCCCCTTCAGGCATCATTTCGATGTCAATTTGGCGAGAGGCCATATAATCAATAAAGGCTTGCGCCATACGTGGATTATTTAACGTTACCAATCTCTTCATTAACTTCTCACTATCGGTAGTTCTGCTCGATGCCAGGCTTCAAAGCCACCATCTACACTGTACACCTGTTCAAAGCCTTGGTTAACCAAATATTGCGCCGCACCTTGGCTACTAATACCGTGGTAACACATCACTAGAATAGGTTGTTCGAACTCCACTTCATCCATAAACGCAACGATCGTATCGTTAGTTAAATGATACGCGGACTCCGCATGCGCAACGGCAAACGATTGAGGGTCACGGATATCTACAAGCTTCGCATCACCCTGCTCGAGCAGCGCTTGCGCACCTTGTACATCGATATGCTTAAACTGATCCATTTACTTTCTCATTGTCTTATTAATATACCCAAGCAACCTCGAACCTAACGTACTAATCAGCACCCGTGGTACAGCATAAAATCCATATTTGAAGCTGCTTGGGTATACTGCCGCTATTGTAACCTATCCAACGGCAAACTTAGACACATGGATAATCAGGGTTTTCAAAAGTGTACACATTCCAACCATTTGTGGATAAAGCTGTGAATTGCGTTGATAAAGTGTATTGGGATCTTTTGATCCACAATATGTAGTGATGATCCTGATCTAACTGTGTGTATATCTATAACTATCCCCAGATGGAAAAGTGCTTGAATCCCTTATTTTGTCCGGGTTTCGAACAGTTGATAAATAATTACTTCACAGAGTTATACACAGGTAGCACATAAAATCCGGATCGCAAACGCTATCGATTTTCGATCGACAATAAAAAAGCCGAGATCACATGATCTCGGCCTTCTATGAAAATCTTACTTTCAATTAGCAGTGGAAATTAAAATTCACCCACGGCCAATTTTAGTTTCTTCATTGCATTTTTTTCTAGCTGGCGAATACGCTCGGCAGAAACACCGAACTCATCAGCTAAGTCTTGCAATGTTGCTTTCTCATCATCTAACCAACGAGAACGCACGATGCGCTGACTACGCTCATCCAAACTCGCTAATGCATGACCCAAGCGATTGTTGGTATGCATTTCCCAGTTGGCGGCTTCAATGTTGTCGGCCACATCAGACGATTTGTCTTCTAGGTATAGCATCGGCGCTGTGTAAGCGTTTGAACTGTCGTCTTCATCAGTTGGCATATCAAAGGTTGAATCCACCGCCGCTAAGCGTGATTCCATCTCGCGAACTTCAGAAGGCTCAACACCTAACTCGCGCGCAACGGTTTCCACTTCACCGTTGTTAAACCAACCCAAGCGCTTTTTCGACTTACGCAAGTTGAAGAACAACTTACGTTGCGCTTTAGTGGTCGCAATTTTCACGATACGCCAGTTACGTAGCACGTATTCGTGGATCTCTGCTTTGATCCAGTGGACAGCAAAAGACACCAAGCGAACCCCTACCTCTGGGTTAAAACGCTTAACGGCTTT
Organism: Vibrio sp. V43_P6S15P86; assembly: GCF_009904725.1. NCBI lineage: Bacteria > Pseudomonadati > Pseudomonadota > Gammaproteobacteria > Vibrionales > Vibrionaceae > Vibrio > Vibrio sp. V43_P6S15P86. The sequence goes on along the minus strand of NZ_WXWT01000214.1, from coordinate 3,319 downwards.
CATTAGACCGATGTTACCCTCTTGCACAAGGTCCGCCATTGGCAAACCGTAGCCAGAGTAACCACGAGCAACGTGAACAACGAATCGTAGGTGCGAAAGAATTAGACCTTTTGCAGCCTCAATCTCACCTTTGTAGTGTAATCGTTCTGCCAGCTCACGCTCTTCGTCTGCAGTCAGCATTGGGTAGCTGTTTACTGAGCGAATATAGCTATCAAGGCTATCTTGCGTGACTAGAGCCATCGGATACGCTTCTTTTGTCATTCAATTCCTCATCAATCTCTGATCTGGAGCATTACATTGCAATTTAGCTTCGATATCTTGAACTCAAAATGAACAAGTTTCAAGAAGGGGAAGCAATTATCCATAAACATTTGGTCTAAGCAAGGGTTCAAAATTAGCTAGTGCTAATGAAATCCAAGTAATAAGACCGCCATCACTTAAACTGGTTCAATTTCTTTTAAATGTCGTTGCGCAGAAAAACGCGCCGCAATACATCCCAAAAGACTCCCAATGATGATTAATAACAAAGATTCATCCCAACTTAGACCAATCAGGCGGAACTGGCTATCGTACAACGCAGCAAGGTCTTCCACCGCACTATTCATGACAATGGTCACTAAAGCCGTTACCAACCACGCAATAGTGGCACCTAACACGCCAAACCACATGCCTGTGTACAAGTAAGGGCGCAGAATAAAACTGTCCGTCGCACCGATCAGTTTCATGGTTTGAATCTCTTCTTTATTCGCCAGCACATTAAATCGCAATGTATTGCCAACGATTAAAAATACCGCACCGAGCATCAGTACTGTCAGGGTAATGACAATAATACTCGCGAGAGTTTTGATGGCATCAAGACGCGCCAGCCAGTCTTCGTCAAGTCTCACGTCGGTCACATCTTGTTGCTCTCGAACGTCTTTGGCTAATGACTGAATATCACTTTTTAGCTCCGAATCTGGCGTAATCACCAACACACCAGGTAGCGCATAGCCACTTAAAAGACTGATAGCTTGGTCGAACCCTGCATATTGGCTTAAATCAGATAGACCTTGTTGCGGTGAAATATATTCTACCTCTTTTACCAAAGGCCAAGTTTCAATTTGATCTTTGAGAACCATCACTCGCGCATCCGGCATGCCTTCAACTAAGTAAGCACTAACTTGTGAAGGAGAAGCGACATCTTCCGCTGCCCCCGCAACGTTTTTCCCCAATAGATACAAACAAGCTGGCATGGCAAGTGCCATGGAGATGACCGCTAGGGTCAGAGTGTTGCCTAGTGGTCGTTGCCATAAGGCGCTAAAAGAGGATTTAGCTTGTTTTGCGTGGACAGAGAAAAAACCATCGGTATTCGCACGCTTGGCACTACGGCCTTTCCCCTTCTTTTGGGAGTGCTTGTTACCTGCCATAGTCTTCTACCTCACTTAGGAAGCCTTGGTTCAATTCAAAATGACGATACTGTGGGCGAGTGTTTACTAACCCCACATCGTGCGTGGCAAGTAAGATTGTCACGCCCGCACGGTTAAATTCTTCGAATAGACGCAACACACGGTTGGATAATTCTGGGTCAAGGTTACCCGTAGGCTCATCAGCCACCAGCAACGTTGGTCGATTAACCACAGCACGGGCAATACCGACGCGCTGTTGCTCACCACCAGAAAGTTGACTAGGTAGACAACGAGCTTTATCGAGTAAGCCCGTTTTATCTAACGCCGCAGAAACACGTCGTTTAATTTCGTTTTCAGAAATCGATTCGATACGCATTGGCAGAGCGACATTGTCGTACACACTGCGATCCATCAATAGGCGATGATCTTGAAAAACAATCCCAATATTGCGGCGCAAAAAAGGGATGTCTTTGCCTGGAATACGCGTGATGTCGTGGCCATTAAAATGGATTTTGCCATCGGTTGGTCGCTCTATCGCGCAGATCAATTTCAGCAAGGTACTTTTACCAGCCCCGGAATGTCCGCCTAAAAACGCCATTTCACCGCGCCTCAGGTGAAAATCGACTTTTTGCAGTGCTTGTCGACCACCTCGGTAAGCTTTGCTTACTTGCTGAAATTTGATCACCGTTGATTTCCTCTAACTCTTTTTATTCTTCACGACTAAACAGTGCGTCAATAAACTCTTGAGTTTCAAATGGACGCAAGTCTTCGATACCTTCACCCACACCAATGTAACGAATTGGAATACCGAACTGATCAGCAATAGCGAAAATTACGCCGCCCTTGGCTGTACCATCCAGCTTAGTCAAAGTAATCCCGGTTAGAGGGGCAACATCACTGAAAAGTTTCGCTTGGCTAATGGCATTTTGTCCTGTACCTGCGTCAAGCGTTAGCATGATCTCATGTGGTGCAGAGTCATCAATTTTCTTCATCACACGTACAATCTTACGCAGCTCTTCCATTAGGTTCGCTTTGTTCTGTAGACGACCTGCTGTATCAGCAATCACCACATCCACACCACGTGCTTTTGCCGCTTCAATCGCATCATAGATAACAGAGGCACTGTCTGCGCCAGTGTGTTGAGCAATCACAGGAACATTATTACGTTCACCCCACACTTGTAGCTGCTCAACCGCTGCGGCACGGAAAGTATCTCCCGCTGCAAGCATCACTTTTTTGCCTTGAGTTTGGAACTGCTTCGCTAGCTTACCGATGGTCGTGGTTTTACCCACGCCATTTACACCCACCATCAAGATGACGTAAGGCGTTTTGTTGCTATCGATTTCTAGTGGCTGCTCGACTTTAGAAAGAATCTCAGCCATTTCTTCTTTCAACAAACCATAAAGGGCTTCGCCGTCTTTCAGGTCGCCTCGTGTGGCCTTTTCTGTCAGGTTGTTGATGATTTTTGTTGTGGTATTCATGCCCACATCAGCAATAAGCAGTTGCTCTTCTAGCTCTTCAAATAAGTCTTCATCGATTTTCTTACCGCTGAATAGACCGAAGAAGCCAGCACCAATATTTGCTTTTGTTCGGCTTAGGCTGCGTTTAAGACGAGCAAAAAAGCTTTCTGTTGGCTTTTCTTGTTCTTGAACACGAGGCGCGGCCGATACAACTTCTGGCTCCTCTGCTTCTGCTTCTGCTTCTGCTGGGGCAGCCTCTGATTGTTTCTCTTCTTCAAGTTCTGGCGTTGCTTCCGCTTGCTCAGCAACCGCTTCGGTTTGCTGCTCTTCAGAAGGCGCTTCCACTGCTTCTTCTTTTACTGTTTCTTCAGTTTTTGGTTTTGGGCTTTGTTCTTCGTCACCAAAACCTAGCCACGAAAGTAATCCGCGCTTCTTTTTTTCCGTCATCTGGGGCTATCCTAGAGTGTTCTGGGA
>NZ_WXWT01000439.1:0-9296 GCF_009904725.1 Vibrio sp. V43_P6S15P86 | reverse complement strand
GTCTATTGCGAATCTATCTCGAAACATTGGTTTGTCTAGTACAGCAGTAGCAGAAAGGCTTAATCGTTTAGAAAAGACCGGTATTATCAAAGGCTATACCGCACAAATTCGTGTAGAAAACGAAGGGCGCAAAGCCGCAAGCTATCTATTGATATCTTGTGAAAAGGGTAAGAAAAATGATGTAACAAATGCGCTTAAAGAAATCCCTGAGGTTCGCTTAACAAGCGTTGTTGGTGGCAACTTTGATATTATTGCCCTAATTGAAGCGCCCGATCTGCAGTCTATTCATCATCTTTGTAACGAAATTGAGTCATTTAACGGGATTCAAAGGCTTGATACTACCGTCGTACTTCACCAGCCGATCAGTCGTTAAGCTTTTCTGACCTTTTTGATGACAACATAAAAAGCCGCTCGTAGAGCGGCTTTCTTATATGCTTCCGATGACTCGGATTTTGGCATCTTTATCACTTGGGTTACCTAACCAGAATGTTTGTCCTAAGTGGTTCCCTTCCCCATTACCTAGCTTATTCTCTGGAATACTATCTAAGTTAACTGTCAACTTTAAGTCCCACGACATCGGGTCACGCAAAATGAAACGCATCAGGCCAACCAGTGTTTTGTGTAACTCACCATCGTAGGAAAACTGCTTAAATGTTTCAAAATCGATGCTGTCGATGCAGAGATTAAATTTGCCGTTTAAGTCCGCAATGCTTTGTCCTAAGTGCAAATTTTGCCCTAATATGCAATTAGCACGGTTGAGTTTATTCCGTTGGCTTTCTGCTATTTCTACGCGGCGATATACCCACTCTTCAATGCGCACGCTAGGCAACGAGAAGTAATGCGAAACAATACCGGAAATCAGCTTCGGCGAACGCGTACGCGTAGAAAGTTGGTTTACATAAGACAGTATTTTCGCTCGATCTAACTCTGCGACCTTACTATCTTGCATTACGCTAGATAGGCCTGCCAAGTGCAGAATACGTCCAGAGAAGGCATCACTTGCCCCGCTTTGGTACTGCACGTGATATCGGTATTTCTTCCAAACCCGATACAACAAACTGGTGTACCGATTATGGAAAAAATCAAAGAAATCTTTTACCGGATTGTCTTCAGGATCTCGCCCTGCCAGTTTCTCAGTATAAGAAGCAGGAAGTGGTGAGCTTGACCCATGCAAGCCAAGAAAGTTAGTTTCGACTCTAGAATACTGCTGGCCATTTCTCTCCATATGAGCAATAAAGTCCATATCGCTCTTTGGAAAAGATAAGTTTGGCGAAACGCTGAACTCAATACGTTCTTGGTGGAAGTACTTGTTCTCACCGACGGCGACAAAGTTAGAGTTCGGCTCTAGTTGATAATGCTTCTCTAGCAGCAAGACTGCTTGATAGAAACTAAACTCATTCGAATTATCAGAAAGTGTATTAATCATAGTATCGTCTGCTGTCCGATAAGACTTGCCCAGTTATAAACCTCGCCTGTCGCTTCATCAAACACTTCCAGTTCGGTAAAGGAGTTCACACTCGAGTACAAACGGATGAATTCGTTAAGCACCGTCGCCATCAAGAACATGTCGCCTTCATTGACAAAAAATTTGGAATTGGTGACCAACTTAAACTGATTGCCGCGTACCGAAACGCCACGAAACACACGGTCGATTGGTTTCATTTCCGAAGAGATAACCCCATCAAGTCGATGAATTGATGCACGGTGCGCTTGTCTGTCAACACGAGAGTGGAAATCATAGGTAGAGAGAAGCACTTTAAGTACATCAATATTTGCCAGCGATAAATAGTTGAGTGACATATTCGCAATTAGCTGCCACTGAAGCTCACCATTCACTTGCGGACTGACCGATTGAGTGGGCTTGGTAATATTCCTAAACGTCGCATAGGTCGGTGATTTATGAGTCGCGTAAGTGATGTCCCCCACTGACAAACGTTCCGCCAAATCTGCGTTACTACATTGCAGTTTCATAAGTACAGTTTCTGTTCCCAGTTCCGCAATGTCCCCATTATGAGTATGAAATGATATGTAGCGTTCAAGGCCTCTACCGCTTACACGCTCAGCGACTTTAGATTTGTAAAACTCGCGCTTATCTCGTTGGTTAATTTGATGCTCAAATGATTCAAATTCAATCAGAGACTTTCGACGACGCTCGTCTTTACTCCAGCTTTCCACTTGCTCAATGGAATAGACTTCGTAATGCTCCTGAGTGTTGCTTTGCGGACGTACCTTGTACTCGTTACGTCGGTGCTCTAAACGAATTGGATCGCCATCTTTTTCAAACAAGTTAACGGCAGGCGTACAGTGCAACTTCAAGTGTTTATCTTTAAGCACCACTTCTGACGGTAATGCACGCTTAAAGTGGAATTTGATTTTGACCGTGCTACGTTGTGGAATGCCTTTTAGCCACTCTAAGCCTTTAATGTCGAAGAACATGAACTTATCTGGCAAAGAAAAGAATTCTTGCAGCAAACGATAACCTGCAAATGAATTTTTGCTGTATGGCAGGAGCGCTTCGTCCTCTTCATGCCCAACTGGCTTAACGTATTCTGGCCCTAAGCGATGTTTGTAACCACCACCAACATCTAATTCGACATAATCTAGGTAACGGAACAGCCATAAGAAGACAGTTCGAGTAATATGAATCTCACCATGCAAGTGTAATCGCAGCGTGTCTAAACCGATCCGAGACAGTTCAAGACCATGCTCCGTCGATAAAGTCACATCAATCATCGAACTGGTGCGGCTGTTGGTCTGTTCGATGTTAGTGATCGTAATTGGGTATAGATTGACGTCGTAACAAGTACGGAACAAACATTGCGTGCCCTCTACCTGTTCACTCGCCATTTCTGCGCCACGTTTCACCACGGTTTTCTCAGTAACACTTCCGGTATGCGGTTTTAGTTCGCTAATGCACAAAGACGGAATCGAACGCATGTAATGTGGCCACAGCAAAGTCATCAGAGATTGCGTCAGCTCAGGCAGTTCATCATCAATCTTCTCGCGGATTCGACCTGTCAGAAAGGCAAAACCTTCGAGCAGTCGTTCGACATCTGGGTCAAAGGTTCCCTCAGAGAGAAAGTGAGTTAACTTCGGATGATATTTGGCAAACTCACTACCCGACTCACGCAAATACGTGAGTTCATCTTGAAAGTATTTACTGTTACTCAAGTGGCACCTACTAAACGTTAAATTGGCCGTCGGTTCCCATGTAGACGTCTATCGACATTGGGACTTTACCGCCGTTATGGGAAACTTCGCCGCGAATACCAAAGCCGAGTTGTAGCGGGTTATGGTGATCTTCACGGTAATTAACCTCGACATTCAACAGTCGCGGTTCAAAGCGTTCTATGGTTGACGTGATATTTTTTTGAATGTGGCGAACTAGGTTCGTGTTGTTAGAAAGTACGTCATTAAAATCTGGTAAACCATACTCATTGTCGATCATTGCATTCCCAGAATGGGTATTCAGCAAGTCTGCGAGATGAGAATGAATAGATTCAATCAAATGCTTGTGAGAAACGACTTTCTCGTAACAGTTTTTGGGTTCACCAAGCTCAATACGCTCTAAAAGGCGATAACCTTTTTCCATCTTCACTCCTACGAAAAAAGCAGCCAGTCTTTACTGGCTGCTTTATGGTTTCAGCAATGGGTTATTGGTCTAACTTACCAACTAGAGACAAGTCGAAGCTTGCACCCATGTACTTGAAGTGAGGACGTACAGACATTGATACTTTGTACCAACCTGGGTCGCCTTCTACGTCTGATACTTCAACCTTAGCAGCACGTAGTGGACGACGACCACGGACTTCTGCTGGCGGATTTTCCTGGTCAGAAACGTATTGACGAATCCACTTGTTCAGTTCAATTTCTAGGTCTGAACGCTCTTTCCACGAACCAATTTGCTCACGCTGTAGCACTTTAATATAGTGCGCTAAACGGTTGATAATGAACATGTAAGGAAGCTGAGTACCTAGCTTGTAGTTCATCTCTGCTTGTTTGCCTTCTGGCGTGTTCGCAAACACTTTCGGCTTTTGAACAGAGTTTGCAGAGAAGAACGCCGCGTTGTCAGAACCTTTACGCATGGTTAGCGCAATGAAGCCTTCTTCTGCTAGCTCGTACTCGCGACGGTCAGAAACAAGAATCTCAGTTGGGATCTTAGTTTCGATTTGACCCATGGCTTCAAAGTTGTAAACCGGTAAGTCATGCACAGTACCACCGCTTTGAGGACCAATGATGTTTGGACACCAACGGTACTTAGCGAAAGACTCACTAATTTTTGATGCCATCGCGTACGCAGAGTTACCCCATAGGTAGTTGTCATGGCTGTCTGTTACTTGCTCATCGTAGTCAAACGCCTTAATTGGGTTATCTTCTACAGAGTAAGGTGTACGTAGCATAAAGCGAGACGTACATAGACCTAGGTAACGTGCATCTTCGTGTTCACGTAGACTACGCCATTTAGTGTATTGTGGGCCTTCAAATACTGACTTAAGATCTTTTAGATTCGGTAGCTCTTCATAGCTATCTAGACCAAAGAACTTCGCAGACGCCGATGTAATAAATGGAGCATGAGACATTGCACCCACGTTTGCCATGTACTCCATCAGTTTGATGTCTGGAGACGAAGCCGACATATCGTAGTCACAAATGACTGCGCCAACAGGTTTACCACCAAATTGGCCATATTCACGCGTATAGATTTGTTTGTACAAACCAGACTTCACCACTTCTGGTGCGTCTTCGAAGTCATCAAGAACTTCATCTTTCTTTGCAGAGATCAATTCAATTTGAATGTTCTCACGGAAGTCAGTGTGGTCAACCAGGTACTTAAGGCCACGCCAAGTTGATTCAATCGCTTGAACTTCTTCGTTGTGAAGAATTGCATCAACTTGCTTAGACAGTTTTTGGTCAATTTCTGAGATCATCAGATCAACTAAAGACTGATCCACTTTCTCTGTGTTCGAGCTGCTTAGTAGCTCACTGATGAATGCTTCTACGCCGCGTTTTGCAACATCAAAACCTTCATCACTTGGCTTTAAACGAGTTTCGTTAAGAATGCTATCCAGAAGTGAGCCTGATTCAACTAAGGCTGCTTCTTGTTCTGGCGCTTGTGCTTCTGCAGACATGATATCCCTTACTCTTCTTTCGCGTCTTGGTCGTTACCAATGCTTAGTTCATCCAACAGTTTCTTTCTCGCGTCTTCATCTTGAAGTACTGATGCGATCTTCTTGCGGAATGCAGGAACATTACCTAGAGGGCCTTTCAGCGCCACCAAGGCTTCGCGAAGTTCAAGCAGGCTGTTTAGTTCAGGCACGCTTTTCGCAATCGCTTCTGGAGAGAAGTCCTTCATGTTTTGGAACGTTAGATCAACACCGATTTGGCCGCCTTCTTCATCAGAAAGACGGTTTTCAACGTTCACTTTAACGTTTGGAGACATGCCTTCTAGCACTTCGTTAAAGTTGTCTTTATCGATATTGATTGGAGTGCGTTCTTCAATTGGCGTCTCATCTGCACGTGCAGTAAAGTCGCCAACCACCATCATGCTTAGCGGCAGCTCTACGTCTTCTTGCGTATCGCCAGTTGCTGGAACATAACGGATATTAATTCGCTCTTTAGGAGCCACCGAGCCGTCACGTGACATAATTCGTTCCTTATCTAACTCTTTAATTAGTCATAAATTGCTTTCCACTCTTCATACTTCTCAGGTAAAAGATCCTTACTTCTGAATAACTGATGGAGTGTTTTTCGAATCAGGTCTTCTAACTGCGACGATAAGTGGGGTTCCCAGCTCGCGAGATTAAACGCATTTTGTACTTCCCACCCCTTCTCAAGATACGGCAAACACAACGGGTATAATCCAACAGACTGGTAAGCTGCTATCAATTGTAAATACAGCATGAACTGTCCACGCCCTGAGCCATCCAGCTCAAGTTTGCGGGCGAGTTCTGCGGCATATTCCCCTAGATTTTCTAGAGTGATATCCTCCACCAGCAATGAATCTTCTTCAGCGATCACAACCGTCTGTACAACAGTTTGTGCTGCCGATGAAGTAGCATCTTGAGTAGACAACCAACTCAATGTTGCTTCATCTGCAAATGGTATAGAATTCTTAAAAGAGAGGCGTTCGATGCCCTCCAGTGACTCAACAAACCGCTTTACTTCTTGTTTCACGGCAAGTGCTGCGTCATCAAAACCTAAGTTAGTAAGCATCAAATACACGAAATGGTGGCCTGTGAGCCAAAATGGCGCGTCAGTTAGCGTGCGCTCCAAACGTTTAATCGTGTCGATGTCACTTTCCTGATTGGCTTTGTCGCGGTATTCCGCTTGTTGATCGGACGATACCGCCAAGCTCAATGGCGTTTGATTGTTTTGGTGGTCAGGTAGACCATCAATGTCATCCCAAGTCAGATGACGATAAATTCGGTAAGCCAGCGGATCACTTGGATTTGCATGAAGCATGACTTCCGCGACTTTTTTTAACGTGCGTTTTGAAGCCGTAGGCGACGAGAAATCTGTATCGACATCGACTTCTTTTGCTACAGCTTTCTTAACTGGCGCAGGTTTAGGGGCCGGCGGAACCGTCTTCGCTGAAGCGGTTTGAACGTCGTTCTGTGCTGGCGTTACTACCGCGGCAGGCTGCGTAGCTGGTGCCGCTTGTTCGATGTTAGCGACTGAGTCATCGCTCTGGTCATCGGCCGCTGCTTGTTGAGATAAAACATTGAGCTGCGTACGAATCTCAAAGAAGTCAGCTTCGGAATCTTGGTAAACATCGTCGTACTGACGCTGCACTTCTTCAATCGCCGAAATACAGCCTGAAACTAATTCCCAAGATTGCGCACTGTCCTCAAGCTTAGTGCTCATCAATTTAAATTGATGGTTCAACCACTCCACCGCACCGTCTCTACCGCGTTTCCGTGACGGGTAAAGATCATTACCGAAGCAAGATAACGCCCCATTAAGCAGCTTCAGACCTTGCTCAAAACCTTTGAGCCCGGATTCCTCTGCAAGCGCTCGAACTAAATAGCAAAGTGCTTTTAAATCTTTACTATGATGCTCGAGCACTTCCATCGCATTGGTTTTTACTACATTCCAGTCGACTGTTTCGCCAAATAGAGAACCAAACTTTTTTACCTCGGCTTCCATCATTTCATAGCAAAACTCGTAACGAGCATCGTTACCCGCAGGAGATTCATCAGAAATCGGTTTAAGAAGGTGATCAGTATCAATGTTGGACAAAATTCGCATCTCCTTCAGTCAAGTAGTCTCTCAATGCACGAGCTACGGCAATGGCACCATTTGCAGGCTTAGAAAACTGATGACTCTGATTAATCGCATCCGACGCCATGCTATCTAGAATTTTTGTGATTTCTGTAAATTTTCTTGGCGCATTTCGTTCTAAATCAGCAAGGGACTCATGCAATTTCTGTTTGTCGAAAATGGATTGCTCCATCACCGTACTAAACAAAATAAATTCGCTTCTTGCGATGATTAAGTCTGTTATTTTTTTTTCTAGTTCTGGCGTATTACCAAAGTAGTCTTTGGCTAATTCAGCCTCTTCAATCGCTTTGGTATAAAAGTGCGCTTCTGCATGTTTATCAATGGAGTCATTAATATTTTCCATCACTCTCTTTGGTAAGATTTGGCTATAGAAATATGCCTGTGACTGGTTTAATAACCACGCCTCTTTCATTTCTTCTTCTGCGAGCTTAGCTTCACCATCTAAAATTAAGTGAGCAATCTGCTTATCACGACTGCCAGCAATGGCAGATACTTTCATGGAATCAACAGAGGCGACATTCAAACCCGACATCACTTTAGTCAGTGTTTCGTCCGCATAGGGAAACAATGCACCATCACGAACGAGTTCCTCTCGCAACGTGACAAGCTCCTTGCGTAAATCCACTAATGTCTGTGGTAGTCCATCAGCTAAAGCTTGATAAGACTTCAACTGAGTCTGTTTTTCATTATATAAACCCGAAAGGCTTAATTGCTGAACTCGATACGCTTCTCGGTAGGCTTTAGTTGTATCAACGCTCTGCTCAGTTTTTGCTAATACTTCTTTGATTTTCCATGGCGGCTCAGCCAAAAAAGAAGCAGTATCTGTGGGCGTGATTGTGTGACTTAAAGGTGTCGTTTCTTTGGCAAAAATAGCATCCAATGCATCCGAATTTTGCTGATACAAATAACTTCCTGTCATTGCCACCACACTCAACACTAAACTCGCCTCCAATAGTTTGAAGCGTCCGTACGCTGTTTTATCATTCGACTTACAGTGTGTAAGCAGAAGATCCGCATTACGCAAGCTACTGAAAATTGGTGCGTTAGAATTTGAGTTAATCGATTGAGTATCGATTCGTGCTAACTGCTGGGCGAAAGAAATAGCGGTATAGCCATGCCCTCTTGGTTTATTGATGACTTGTTTGAGCAACTTCCAAATATGAGCCGGGATCAATGCAGGACGCTTTCGGTCTTTTAATTGTTTATTCCAAGTATCACCAAATATTGAACCCAAAAATAAATGTCCAGCGAGCAAAGCAAGGGAGTAAACATCATCTTGCGGTTCCGCGATGCCAGTTTCGATATAAAGAGGGGAAGCGTAGTTCAAGCTTGCTTCTGCGTAAGGTTCCGTTTCTCCAATATAACGAGCAGCACCGAAATCGATGAGTTTAACGTAATCGCCTTCACTCACTAGTACGTTGGATGGCTTAATATCAAGATGGCAGATGCCTCTTGTGTGCATAAACTCTAAGGCACCAGCGAGTTGATATACCAACCAAGCGATATGGTCGTGGCGGAAACCTTTAGAAGAGTGGCGCTCCATTTTTTCTGCGAGTGATTCACCTTGGATCCACTCGTACATCAAATATGGGCGTTCGAATTCGTTGCCGATTTTTATGAAGTTAGCCACGCTCGGGTGTTGGGAAAGCTCTAATCGACTCGCTTCGTTAACCAACATTTTGCTCGCAAATTCTGGCGAGTCATCATTGATAACTTTGCAACAGATCTGCTTTTCTGGCTGCCCTTTTTTTGCAAGATGATAAACGGTTGTTTTACCATTTTTAGAGGGAAGCTTGTCTAATACATCAAATTGTGAAAAAAGCACGTACTCAAGCTTTGGCTTATTTTTTTCTGCTAGCCTTTGCTCATTCAGTTTCTTTTTCTCAATAGCTTTCACAACCAACTGATCGATATATCCTTTGGCTGTACTCTGATTATTAGACACTTAGTACTCTTTCATAGAATAAATATTATTAGAGTTGAATAATATTTTCTTGAACGTACTTGTATCAAGG
>NZ_WXWT01000156.1:0-9313 GCF_009904725.1 Vibrio sp. V43_P6S15P86 | reverse complement strand
ATATGACACGAATGAGTGTACTAGATAACAAAACCAAACAAGCGTGGGATTGGGATCCGCTAGCTTATAGTCGCACTTTAGACCCTGTCATCGTTTATAACCTCAGAGCAAACGATGGTAACTGGTTTAAGGAGGCCAAATAATGGCCAGAATCTACGATGATGAGATCTACTTATTTGGTGCTTTATTCCACGGCTACGATACAGACGAAGGACGAATATTTGATTGGCATACAAAGTCGGACTTAACGCAAGTTGATGAGTTAACAGGTAAGATTCGTCCCATTCCTTTGACTCCAGTGATGGTCAATGCCTTTTCGGGAGGCGAACCTGCACTGTGGGGCACCACCAAAGAGGGAAAATTGGTGGAGTTAGGTTTAGGCGAGCCACCACAAGCAACGGGTAAGCAACCTTTATCGGGAGAAAAAGTCGGCTCTGAAACTTCTGCACCAAGCGATGTAGACAATTTTGAAGTGCTCAAGTTGGGCAACCGACCGGAAGGGATCAGCAAAAGGAAAAGCTATGAATTAAGCTTTCCGCCTTTGCGTTTGTTGGCGCAGATGATTGCGCCGCAGAATGATCCTGAAAGTACCGGGGGCGCAAAAGATCTGGCAAGCCTTACAGAAAACATTAAGCATTTTGCTCAGTACATTGATGATGGAACTAACGAAACTAACCAAACCGGTGTGCAGTTCCAACTTACTGAAATTGCCCTGAGCCAACTTGCCCCTGATTATGTTGGGGGCGATCTTACGCCAGAGCAACAACGCTACAACGATTGGTTGCAGCGTCAGAAAAAAAGAAACAAACCCCTAAAAGGTTTTGTTGTGCCAAGGATGCACAGTTGTGCAGTACTGTTCACAGACAAGCTTTATGGTGGAGCTGAGGTTTCGTTAATTCGCCCAGTTCAACGTATTCAGGCGGGTGATATAGAAAATGCAACTGAAAAAATTATCGCTGAAGGGACGGTCTCGGTAAAAGAACCTTTGTGGGCGACAAAAACGGAAGGTAATACCGTTTTACCAAGTGCATTGTTTAACCTTGATCCAAGCCAAGTTGAAGATGGTTTTTATTTGTTGCGGATCCAGTTTTGGGAAACTGAATGGAAAGCATTCGATGAAACACGTAAAAAGTTACCTGAAAGTGTGTTGAAGGCCAATGTCACAAAGCAGTTCATGAAACACCCTCAAACAGGTAGGGAGCAGAATGTATATACTTATGAGCTGCATGAAAAGCTGATATTTATTGAGACAGCGGGCATTGGCAAAATGGCGTGCGTGTGTGGTGACATGATCACCTTAGAGGAAGCGCTCATCCAACAATTCCCTAATCAGTTGCCATCTTATTCAGACTACGCGACGAAGGGGTTAACCTATCAAACTAAGCAAAAACCGGGCGTTGCACCGTTATCTTTGCATGCAGCGATCAACAAAACCTACGAATCGTTGAGCAGTGACTTTCTCTCTATTGAGGGCGCAAAGCTATATGGCCCACCTGCAGAAATGGCGAAAACCATCGGGCAGGCGCTATGGGAAAACAGTGAATCGGGGGCCTTACCTCCATTTCTGATGAGTGGTATCGCGTTACATTCGGCACTTGCTGCAACCAGTGGTATTAAAAAGAGCGTTAGCCTTGCAAAGATTTTTGCGCGTAAAGAGCTAACGCTGACACAAGCACAAGCGTTAGTGTTTAGAAAGCATGTCATCGATATTCCTTATATCAAGCGTGCTTTTAAAACGGCAGGCCCAGAGTCAAAAATCATGCGTGGCGTTGGACGATTAAGCAGTGATTTTTTGAGCGGAACAAATCGCGCGCTACCAGCAATTGGAGTTATCGCAAGTGGCAAGGAAGCGTTAGAGCAATATTCGGCGTTCTCTGAACAAATTAAAAATGCGAAAGAAGCGCAAGAGACTTTAAGCAAATACTCTGAAAACTATCTTTCTTCTTTAACGTTTGTTCGTCGCTTTGATAATCCAGAACATTGGCAAAAAAAGGCAGAAGCGGTGCAGGAAGCGCTTGGTAAAGAAGGGAATGCTCAGATCTTTGTTGATGGTCAAGGGGTCGTTGTTCGAATGAACTTCAAGTTTAACTCTGCTGAGTTTGAGAACGAAGTTCAAGTACTGCATATCGACTATATAGAAGTATGTAAAAAATTATGCCAGCTTTTATCCAAAAACCCTGATTACCAAGTTGCCATTATTGGCCATGCAGGGCCAATAGGAACGCATGAAAATAACTTAAAAATTTCCAGATTGCGTGCGGATGTCGTTAAAGAGGCCATCCTTGCCAAAGCAAGCGAAAAAGAACGAGCGAATCTAGAATCAAGGTTGTGGATTGAATTTAAGGGTAAGTCACAACTGATTGATGATATCGAAGGTTATGCCGACGTTAACGACCGATCAGATACTGCTGATATCGCTGTGAACCGACGTGTAGAGGTTAGGTTGATCATCCCTGACTTTGCGGTTTCCCTACCACCGAGCCGCTCGGGAACGATGGCATTAAATCGCGCGCATCAAATTTGGGAAGGGCATCAGCTTGCGGCAAAGGAAGCTCAAGATAAGTTGATTATTGCTGCCGTTGATGCAATGGCAAGTGTCGCAATCTGGACGCCTGCCGCACCAGTGGCTGCCTATTATTTTGCCGGTAAAGTGGGTACAGATCTTTTGGGCGCTGCAACTGATTTCTATGGCGACCTTTTTGGTGATGCGACGTTTAAGGAGATCAAAGCTCAGTACAACAACAAAAGCATGCTAAAGACACTCAGTAGCATCAACAAAGAGCTTATCTCTCTGTACAAAGGGATAAGTCAAGACCTTCAACCTCAGGTCATTGATGCTGTTGGCTTAGCTGACTTTCTCAAAAAACAGGCGAATCATGATGAATTGTTGAAGCGCTTTTTGTTGCGCTCTTATGCTTTGAATTCATTGATTGAGTTACTAACGCTTCTCCGCGCTAAGTGGAGCCTGACGGGTGACTTTGATGATTTCATTGAGGATTATCGAGTTGACGAGTTTATTCAGCTGTATGTCATGAGTGATAACTGGGAAATTCCAGTCGATGATGGTAATACACTGGCCCTGAACTGGGTAAACCGATTTAAAAAATCTGGTTTGTTCTCTAACTCAGATGCCAATAGCTCGTTACAATGGAGTTACGGTGAAAAAATAGGTGGTGCATTTAATACAGGATTCCCTGTACAGACACGTCTATTCTTGGACCGAAAATCAGATGAGTCCCTGCAAGAAAGTGCTTCTATCCGAGAAGGCCTAAAAGCATTTTGTCACGACTTCAACTTAGCTAAAGAAGAACTTGGCCGTGATGATATAGAGTTCAGCCGCTTGCTGGTTCAAGACGGTGAGAAATGGACGCCATATGTAGAGTGGGCATTTGCGCAGAATGGACGAAAGCTACGCCCACAAACTCGCGTGAAACTACAGGTGGTTTTAAAAGACAATGTCTCATCTAAGGCACTGTTTTTACAGGAGGTCGCTTATCGCGCAGCCGTTGTTGGCTTGGTTGGCTTGGACTCTCATGGGCCAACCTTTGATGTGTTGTTTACAAAAATGGATGCTTCTCAATTCGAAGACCCTGATAAAGCGATTCAAAAACACTTTGAGAGTAAAGGTGTCGAGGAGTTGTATGGTCTTGAATTTGAGCCAACATATGGCTTTGGTGAGTTTTTAATCCATGGAATCAAGCCGCTATGCCCAAATGTTAAAGTCATAGATGAGGTGAAAGCCTTCTTTACAGGTCAAAGCGTGTTTGAATATGTTCGAGACACTGGTGCTTTTGAACAGATGAAATATGTCTTCTCACTGGGAGGGCATGATTTACTAGCGGGTAAGTTAGAGGGCTTGGGTACATATAAAAACTACACTCTAGATATTACTGAAGTTAACTTTGGTATCGATGGTCAAAGCCCTGCACAAGAAGCGAAAAACTTTAACGGTCGAACATTGGAAAAGACGAAACTCACAGACACTGACTTTTTGATCGAAGAGTTTGTCATGAGTGAGTCTGCATCATCTCGAGACAGTACACCGAAGGTGATCGATGGCAACCTTATTATTTTGCCTGGTGTTGAAATTGACGGTGACCTTGCTTGGGGTGAAGGCAATGCGAATAAACTGATAAGCAACAAGTTTGATTGGTCGAAAGAGCAACGGTTCTCACTTTGTTTTGCGGTGTTGGGGGATGATCGTGCGAGTGACGACTACGATACAATGTTACTCAATGCCATTGAGTGTGGGGTGAAACTGCAGATCAAAGATGGTCCAGTTAAACATGATGTGATGCATTATGCCGGGGTAGTCAACATTCATTCTCGTCTTGTTACCGAGAAGTCAAATACTGGGTATAATGGAATAGAAACAAGAACCGTTTTTGATCTAGAGCTTGACGATAGCGGCGCGACTAAGCGTACAGGTCTGGAGCAAAGCGCCGTTCAATTTATTGATCAGAATGACGCGAATTTCTCCCGTTTATTAACTTCAAGAGAGAAAAAGTACCTTTATATCATTCGCTTTGAGTACTCTTATGTGTCGCCTACAGGCAAACTAGTTAATGGTTTAAGACCTTTTGGTGATGTTTTAGATGGTAATGATCTAAAACCTATCAAACTTGAGCTGGCTTCATTTGAACAAATGGATGTAAGTGAAGGTTATGAACTACCGAAGTTTGAGCTTCAAGTTCCTGCGGTGAAAGACTTCATGACGGGTAAGCCATGGATAGAAACGGTTGAAAAGGAAATTGCGACAAGTGAGGCGAATCACTTACACTGGAAAAACCTAGGGGTACAGAACGAGCAGAAAGGATATGTTGAGAATTGGATAACGAAACAAGCGTCTTCGCTCAATGCTCCGGCAATCGCTCTTTTACAGGCAAAGTAACATACAAAAAACCGCCTTCGGGCGGTTTTTCTTTTCTTATGACTTCATACTGAATTTAGAATTTTCTTTTTAAGCCCCATCAACCCGCTGCAGAAATATCGTATTTCTTCATCTTATGGTTGAGAGTGCTCATTGGCAGCGCCAATTGCTCAGCGGCTTTCTTGGTGTGCCAATTGCAGGCATTTAAGCAATCGATGATCACTGTACGCTCGTATTGGCTAACGACGTCCTTAAGGCTCTTTGAAACGTCTTCTAAATCCGCTTGTGCTTGCTGCTCGTAAGCAGATTGCTCTGGGGTAGGTGAAGCTACTTTCATTTCGATACTTGGTACATCTTCTGGGATTTGTTCGCCAAACTCAATGTGAGTAATGGTTTCAAAATCGGACAGTAGCACCGAGCGCTCAATGATGTTCTTAAGCTCACGCACGTTACCTGGGTATTGATAGGCAAGGAGCTGTTTACGTACATTGGCACTTAACCCTGGCGCTTGCGGCAAACCTAGCGTGTTAGTCGTGTGTTGCACGAAATGCTCAGCAAGGGGAATAATGTCCGACTTGCGTGCTCTCAGTGGTGGTAATGTAATAGGGAAGACATTCAAGCGATAGAACAAGTCGGCACGAAATCCGCCATCTTTGATTTGCTGCATAAGATTACAGTGCGTTGCCGCGATAACGCGAACGTCCACTTCAATCTCTTTGCTGGTGCCGATTGGGCGAACTTTACGTTCTTGTAGCACACGTAGCAACTTTGCCTGCAGTAGCATTGGCATATCGCCAATCTCATCCAAGAAAAGCGTACCGCCGTTGGCTGCTTCAAACAAACCGACTTTGTCTTTGTCTGCGCCCGTAAATGAGCCTTTCTTATGGCCAAAGAGTTCTGACTCTAATAACTGCTCTGGGATTGCGGCACAGTTCTGTACGATCAAAGGTTGTTCTGAACGATTAGAGTTTTCGTGAATGTATTTCGCGATCACCTCTTTACCAGCGCCCGTTTCACCACGCAACAGCACATCGACAGGAAGAGATAGCACCTTATCAAGACGATTCAAGACATTGAGCATTTCTTCGCTCTCTGCAATAGGACCTTGATAGGCTTTCTGGGTACGCTTTTTGAGCTGAGTGTTCTCGCGTACTAGGGCTTGATTGTCGGCATTGAGATTTTTTATTACTTGCCCGTATTGCTCTAACCACACAGCTTGGCGAATATTACTCGCGGCCATTCGACAAAACTCCGTCAAGGCTGCCTCGTTGTCGATGACGTTCAAATCGAGTAAGACTAACAGCCCAATGGTTTTGCTTTCGCTATCAATCAAAGGCCAAGCCAGTAAGTTCTCGCTTTTTAATCCCAGTGTCTGCTCAGTTTGATAGATGCTTTCGCAGTCATAGCCGTTGTACTTATACAACTCGTTAATCAAAACCACTTCACCATTACGAATAGCAAAGTTAAATGGGTCGTTTTCACTGGCTGAGTCTAACTGCAACGCTTCCCAAGGGTGGGAAACGATTGTTTTATCGTTATGGTGAGCGGTACTTGGAATCAACGCCTGGCCAGTCTGGTCCAAAACATAAATGATGCCGTGCTTTGCGAGGGTCATTTGTCTCGCAGCGGTCAACACAGCATCCAACGTTTGGGTAAGCTGGCTGCGATCAGCCAAAGACTGACTGATCGCAAGTAGGGCGTTACTAAGTTCGCTATGGTTAGCTGAACGCATAGGTTAGTGTTCCTTGCTCATCGACAGACACTTCGATTTGCGTATGTGAATCATCCTTGTCATGCACCAATAGCTGAGTCGATAGTTGCGGCAGCAACTGACGGTTGATGACCGCGTCGATATTACGCGCGCCTGTTTCAGCAAGGCGACAGTTACCTAATACGAACTCAACCAAGCTTTCTTCGTAGCTTAGCGACAACTTGTGATGGCTCTGTAGACGCTGAGAAACTTTGTTCAGCTTGTGGTGAATGATTTCTGTCATTGCTTCATCAGACAGCGGAACAAACGGAAGCACAGACATACGCGCCAACAGCGCCGGCTTGAAGTGTTGGTTCAAAGTAGGGCGAATAGCTTCTGCGATGATGTTCGCATCGATGTCTTTTGATTGATGAACCAAAGATTCAATCTCGTGCGTTGCAAGGTTACTGGTCATGATGATCAGCGTGTTCTTGAAGTCGATGGTGCGACCTTCGCCGTCGTTCAGCGTGCCTTTGTCGAACACTTGGTAGAACAGGTTCAACACTTCAGGGTCGGCTTTTTCCACTTCATCAAGAAGAACAACAGAATATGGACGTTGACGAACCGCTTCTGTCAGCATGCCTCCTTCACCGTAACCTACGTAACCCGGAGGTGAACCAATTAGGCGAGATACGGTGTGCTTCTCTTGGAACTCAGACATGTTGATGGTCGTCATAAAGCGCTCGCCACCAAACATTTGGTCAGCAATCGCTCGAGCAGTTTCGGTTTTACCCACACCACTTGGACCAACCAGCAGGAATACGCCCGTCGGTGCGTCTGGGTTACCTAGGCCGGCTTTTGCAGTTTGAATGCCTTCAGACAGTGCATCGATAGCGTATTCTTGGCCTTTGATGCTTTGTGTTAGGCTTTCTTTCAGTTTTAGCGTGGTTTCTGCTTCGTCTTGAAGCATCTTACCCATAGGAATACCAGTCCAGTCCGAGATCACGTGGCTGACTTCATCTGGGCCCACTTCAAAGTGAACTAGTGGGTTGCCATTGCGGATTGCATCTAGCTGTTCTTGGCAGGCCGAAATTGCAATGCGAACGGCTTCTTCATCCATTTCTGCATATGGAGAAACGTCTTGCTCTTGTTCTGAATCTTCTTCTGCAACAAGCTCCTCTTCATTTGTTTCGCCAAAGACCAGTTCATGCAAGCGAGAGCGTAGAGCAATCATCTCTTGGATCTGCTCTTTTTCTTTGTGCCATTGCGCTTCTTGTTCTGCTAGCTCTTCTTTCGTTGTTTCCATTGCCAGTTTTAGGTCTGGAATGTTAGCAAGGCTGTGCTTGTCGCCAGTTTGCTGCAGAGCATCACGCTCAAGTGCTTCAAGCTCGCGCTGTTGAGCTGCAAGTTCTTGTTGCAGTGTCTCTACAGAAGCAGGAATGGCATTAAGGCTGATGTTCACTCGTGCACACGCCGTATCTAGTACATCGATCGCTTTGTCTGGCAGTTGACGGCCAGAGATGTAACGAGCAGAAAGCGCTGCCGCAGCAGTGATAGCATCGTCACGCACGTAAACGTTATGTGATTTTTCATAAGCAGGGCGCAGACCACGAATGATCAATGCTGCTTGTTCAGGAGACGGCTCGTCGAGTTTCACCAATTGGAAACGACGTGCAAGGGCAGGATCTTTCTCGAAGTACTTCTTGTATTCCGACCATGTTGTCGCAGCGATGGTTTTCACTTCGCCACGTGCTAGGGCAGGTTTTAACAAGTTTGCTGCGTCGCTGCCGCCTGCTTGGTTACCGCCACCAACAAGGGTGTGTGCTTCATCGATGAAAAGAATGATAGGGGTTGGCGAGTTTTTCACTTCATCCAATACCGCGTTTAGGCGTTTTTCGAATTCACCTTTTACGCTTGCACCTGCCTGCAAAAGACCCATGTCCAAGCCGTAAAGCTCAACACCTTTGAGGTTGTCTGGTACGTCACCTTGTACAATCTTAAGTGCCAAGCCTTCTACTACTGCGGTTTTACCAACGCCCGGTTCACCAACAGCAATAGGGTTGTTTTTACGGCGACGAGCAAGAATGTCCACGATTTGGCGGATTTCTTGGTCACGGCAGAAAACAGGATCGATTTCGCCTTTGCGTGCTTTACCAGTGAAGTCGGTTGTGAACTTGCTCAGTGCTGAGCCATCCTCACGAGCTTGTGTTTTCTCTGAAGTAGCAACTTGCGCCTCAATAGAGTGGATTGTTAGCTCTGCAAAGTTACGCTTAAGGCTGTCAGGGTTTACCGCTTCAAGGATAGAGGCGTAACCACGTTGGCCGTAACGGAGAGGGTTGCTAACAAGAGTAAGGAGTAGGGCACCAGAGCGGATTTGTGTTTCGGATAGATCTAAAGAAGATACCAGCCAGCTTTCTTGCAACCATTCGATTAATAAAGCAGAAAAAACAGGTTTGCTGCCATTTCCTTTGGCGTTGGTATCGAGTGTGGATCGAACCGACTGTCTTAATAAGTTCTCAGAACAATCAAAATGACTTAATAAGACGTCAAAATCACTATTTGGCCTTTCTAATAGACTCAGTAAATAATGCTCAATTTGAACTTCGTTTGCTTTTTCAGATACTGCAAGTGCAGCGGCGTCTTCTAATGCTACTTTTGCAATCGGGTGTAGACGCTGAATTAATGAAGAAAGGTTTATATGTATCATAGCCATTTTATTCTTTGGAGGAAAAGAGGTAGCGGCTATTATACTA
>NZ_WXWT01000061.1:0-9408 GCF_009904725.1 Vibrio sp. V43_P6S15P86 | reverse complement strand
TTACTGACGAGAGCCAAAATTAAAAAATGTTACTCTGAGTCCAAAATCAAAATTGAGTATGAACCTGGTTTAACCCGGTTACGACAGCTCTAATGACCTTGCCTGAACTTAGGTTTTCTACTTCAATTTGTTGCCCTTTCGCACCATCTTCTAAGGCGACTCCTTTCGTGCTAGCGCTAAATCCATTTTTGCTCGCAATCACTATGACTTCATTGCCTTTTTCGATTAAAGGTGGAGCAGATAAATTGGATGGGTTGACCACTTGCCCTGCACGTAAACGGCGAGAGGTTTCTAAGCCTATTGCTTGTCCTGGGCGAGTATAAAAATCGTCTTGTCGCGAGATGGTGCGCGTTTCCAGTTTAACGTGCTTGGCAGTCACAACTTCATTTCGACCGACCGTGGTTGTGGCAACCAAGACAGGCAGTGTCAGAGAAGATTTTATCGTGACGTTAATTCGCCAGGGTGAAGCGATGTCATCGCAACTTACTGAGCGCTTAAGGTTTCCAACTGGCAACGCTTGATTGTCGCGACCAGTGATGACCAGAGGCGATTCACACTCAGGTAGGTGATTCGCCGAGCCTGGTACCCACATGTCGAAATCCAGTTGGTATTCTCCCCACTGGTTAGAGTGAGCATTTTGGGCCACTTCTTGTTTGAAATGCTCTGCTACAACAGATTTTATCTCCTCAACGCTTAGGGTTCTGCCAGAGGTGTTGGCGAAAGTTTGTCCTGGTATTAGAGCAAGCAGAGTTAGCATTAATGTTGAGGAAGTAAGCACTTTCCCCTTGCTTTTAATGCTTTCCGTGAGCCGGAAGTTTGGCTTCCATCCTTGTTTGTAAATCATTGATATATATAACTATTTTTTATGGCACGCATCTTGTTTGTATGTTGGCGTATTCGAGCCAACTGTAAGGAAGATGCATGGCGATCACATTTGAAAATGCTTTAGGTGTACATCCAGAGGCACTTAATTTTCGCGTTCAGCGTACCAAAGTCCTTGCCAGTAACCTAGCAAATGTTGACACCCCTGGGTATTTGGCGAAAGACCTAAGTTTCACCACCGTAATGAACCAGGTGGCTGCAGGCGGTGTGAACAAACCAGTGCCTAAGTTTCAGGTTCAGGCCCAATACTCGGTGCCTTACCAGAACAGCAAAGATGGCAACACTGTAGAACTGGGTGTTGAACAAGCGAAATTCACGCAAAACAACATGGACTTTCAAACTAGCCTGACGTTTCTCAACATGAAATTTAATGGCTTAACGAAAGCGATTGAGGGACGTTAATTATGTCATTCACTGATATTTACTCGATCACTGGATCCGCGATGACGGCACAAACTGTGCGTCTTAACACGGTCGCCAGTAACTTAGCTAACGCGGACGCGGTGTCTGCAAATCCAGATGACGCTTATAAAGCGCTGAAGCCCGTATTCGCGACTGTGTACCAAAAAGCGCAGCTGACAACGGAAAACGGGGTTTATCCCAATGCTGAAGTTCGCATTGTTGACGTTGTGAAAAATGCGGGAGAAGCCGAGAAACGCTTTGAGCCAAACAACCCGTTGGCCAATGGTGAAGGTTATGTGTATTACCCAGATATCGATGTCGTGGCTGAAATGGCAGACATGATGTCAGCGACACGTAGCTTCGAAACCAATGTTGAAGTGTTATCAAATGTGAAAAGTATGCAGCAAGGTCTGCTTAGATTAGGGCAGGGCAGTTAATGAGTCTCGCACAATATACACCTTTATCGTCTGATGCTCCTGTGAGCACTAAAGCAAAAGAGAACAATGGCATTGCACCAAATCCTAAAGATATGAACAGTGCTTCTTCATTAGAGAACGAATTCATTTCTTTGATGGTGGCGCAGATCCAAAACCAAGATCCACTTAACCCACTTGATGGCACTGAATACGTTGGTCAGTTGGCTCAATTCTCTCAAGTTCAAAGTACCGAGAATATGTCCAAGACAATGCAACAGAGCATGATTCTCCTCGACAACATGCAAGTGCTATCGACAGCGGGGCTCGTCGGACAAACTGTTTACGTCAACTCCAAAGAATTTGAGCTTGGTGAAGGCGTACAGAACGGAAAAATCGAACTCGCTCATAGCTCAAACCAAGTGACGTTAGTTGTGAAAGATGAGTTTGGTCAATCTACTAAAGTGCCATTAGGTGCTCACGGCAAAGGTGACGTCGACTTTTCAATTAATCCTGAAGAACTTGGTCTTAAACCAGGCAAATACTCAGTGGCAGTAGAAGTGCAAGAAGGGCAAGCAAGTCCAAATGTGCTCATGGCTGGCACTGTTGAGCAAGTGCGCATTCCAAATACTGGCGGCGCAGCATTAGTCAATGTCCATGGCGTTGGCAACGTTCCTTTCTATCAAATCACTCAGTTTGGTGCTTAACCAAATAGGGAAATCAGAGGTCTTTTTATGAGTTTTAACATCGCACTAAGTGGTCTGGACGCGACCAACACAGAGCTAAACACAATCAGTCACAACATTGCCAACGCATCAACGTATGGTTTTAAAGGTGGCCGCACAGAATTCTCCGCAGTATACAACGGCATGCAACCTGGTGGTGTAGAAGTCGCGTCAATTTCACAGAACTTCGACAAAGACGGCAGTATCTCAGGAACTGGCCGTGCGATGGACTTGGCTATCAACGGTGGCGGATTCTTTGTCACTAAAGACAATATGGGTCAAACGCTATACACGCGTTCAGGTGTATTCGCGACAGATAAAGATAACTTTGTTACAGCGAACAGTGGCGCAAAACTGCAAGGTTACAGTGTGGATAGCAACAACAACCTGATGACAGGCTCTGTGGGCAATATCCAAGTATCTACGTCATCACTGAATGCAAAAGCGACAGACGGTCTTGATTTTGTTGCAAACTTTGATGCAAGTGCGTCTGCCATTGATAAAACGGTAACGCCGTTTAATCCGGACGATCCAAACTCATTCAATTCGTCTTACACCACAAAAGTCTATGACTCGCTGGGTAACTCGCACACGGTGACCCAGTACTTCACTAAGACCGCTTCTAACTCTTGGGAAGTGAATGTTCAAGTGGATGGTGGTGCAACAC
This sequence comes from Vibrio sp. V43_P6S15P86, assembly GCF_009904725.1. Lineage (NCBI taxonomy): Bacteria > Pseudomonadati > Pseudomonadota > Gammaproteobacteria > Vibrionales > Vibrionaceae > Vibrio > Vibrio sp. V43_P6S15P86. The sequence continues at coordinate 6,319 of NZ_WXWT01000061.1, read as the reverse complement.
CAGTGACAACGGTGCCAGTAACGTTTGACAAAGACGGTTCGCTTTCTTCACCGACGGCTCCGTTTAATGTTTCATTCCCTGCGGCAGGCGCAAACGCGATGAGTGTCGACATTAACTTGAAAGGCAGCACGCAGTTTGGTGCGAAATTCGGCGTAAGTACTAACAGCCCGAACGGTTACACATCCGGTGAGCTTGCAGGTGTACGCGTTGAAGGTAATGGCATGGTTTACGCGACCTACACTAACGGCCAATCACAGCTGCAAGGTCAAGTTGTACTTGCAGACTTCGCCAACACACAAGGTTTAGCAAAAGTGAGTGGTACGGCATGGACTCAAAGCTTTAGCTCTGGTGCGCCAATCACGGGTGTCCCTGGTTCAGGTACGTTGGGTGATTTAACCCCAGGTGCGCTAGAAGGTTCTAACGTTGACTTAACCAGTGAGCTTGTGGCGCTAATGACCGCACAGCGTAACTACCAAGCAAACGCGAAAACCATCTCTACCAGCGACAAGCTAACTCAAGCTTTGTTTAACGCGGTGTAATGGGAGTTTTGCATGGATAGCTTGTTATTTACTGCAACGTCAGGTGCGAGTCGAGTTCTTAAGGCTCAGCACGTGCGTTCAAACAACTTATCAAACGCTGATACTGCTGGCTTTCGAGCGGATATGGAGCGCGTGCGCAGTGTAGAAATGCAAGGCCCAGGTTTTGATGGTCGCACTATGGTTGTGACCAACTCTGCCTCAACGCGTTTTGATTCTGGCGACATTATGAAAACGGGACGCCCGTTGGATGTCGCCATCATGGGTGAGGGTTATCTTGCTGTTGAAACCCCTGCGGGTAACGAAGCGTACACGCGAGCGGGCAATATCCAAGTCGACACTTTTGGTGCCATGACCATCAACGGTTTTCCTGTTCTTGGTGAAAATGGGCCTTTGGTTGTGCCTGATTATCAAAAGATTGAAATCAGCGAGCGTGGTCAAGTATCCGTGATTCCGCCAGGTGGTGGCGCAGAAATCGTCGCGGGAACGTTGAAGTTGGTTAAACCAGAAATGAACCAACTTCAAAAAGAGAGTGACAGCCTACTGCACAGTGTAGATGGCGTGCCATTCGCTGCCGATGAAACCGTGCAACTTTCTCCTGAGCACATTGAGGGCAGTAACGTATCTGCCATTGATGAGTTGATTAGCGTGATGTCGTTAACGCGTAACTTCGAGATGCAAGTTCGCATGATGAAAACGGCCGAGACGTTGGCACAAGCTGGTAATAAATTAATGGCGGCGAGATAAGTCTCGCCCCGCAAGGAGTAATAAAAAATGCATTCAGCATTATGGGTAAGTAAAACAGGCATGGCAGCGCAGGACACGAAGATGACTGCCATTTCTAACAACCTAGCGAACGTAAATACAGTTGGCTTTAAGCGTGACCGAGTTGTATTCGAAGACCTTTTCTACAGCATTCAGCGTCAACCTGGTGCTCAAGTAGACCAAGTTAACGAATTGCCAAGTGGTATTCAGCTAGGTAGCGGTGTTCGCGTAGTTGGCACGCAAAAAGTGTTTACGCAAGGTAACACTCAAAATACAACACAAGAGTTGGACCTTGCCGTAATGGGACAGGGTTTCTTTCAAATCGAAAACTCGGATGGACAGATCATGTACACACGTAATGGTCAGTTCCATGTCAACTCTGAAGGCTTGATGGTTAACAGCCAAGGCTTGCCGTTAGAGCCACAAATTCAGATCCCAGATAATGCCTCTTCATTCTCTGTTGGTGTTGATGGCACGGTAACAACAACGACGGCGGACGATCCAACGCCACAGCAGCTTGGTCAAATCACACTCGCAAAATTCATTAACCCAGCAGGCTTAGAGGCGGTGGGTGGTAACTTGTTCCGTGAAACGGAAGCCAGCGGCCCGGCAGATGAACTGATTGCTGGTGAAGATGGTGCAGGCCTCATCAAGCAAGGTGCATTGGAAGGTTCAAACGTACAAGTAGTGGAAGAGATGGTCGACATGATCACGACTCAACGTGCGTATGAGATGAATGCGAAAGTGGTCTCTGCTGCAGATGACATGCTGAAGTTTGTTTCGCAATCAATGTAAGTATGAAATTGGTGATGATGAAGGAAAAAGCAATGAAATGGCTTTCTAAGAGTTGGGCAGTAGCCGCCGTGTTGCTGGTGGGATGTGCCGGCCGTCAGGAATTTATTCCGCCTGAGCCAAATGCCGAGGAATACGCACCACCAACGCTCGATTACACGTTGCCGGAAACCCAGTCTGGTAGCCTTTATCGTCACCAATACACGATGACCCTGTTTCAGGATCGTCGTGCTTACCGAGTTGGCGATGTGTTAACGGTTCAACTATCAGAAGAAACCTCATCGAGCAAAAAAGCGGGTACTAAGTTTGGCAAAAGCTCAGCGGTTAACTTCGCGGCGCCGACCATAGGAACGAAAACGTTCGATGAGTTAGGGGTTAGTGTCGATGGCAGCCGCAACTTTGATGGCAGCGCTTCAAGCTCACAGGGCAACAAACTGCAAGGTGCAATCACCGTAACGGTACACGAGGTGTTACCTAATGGTGTATTGCGTATCAGTGGCGAAAAGTGGCTGCGCCTAAACCAGGGAGATGAGTTTATTCGTCTCACTGGCATTGTTCGTGTGGATGATATTAATCGCAGCAACCAAGTTTCTTCTCAACGAATTGCTGATGCACGAATTACCTACGCAGGTCGCGGAGCTCTGGCTGACAGCAACGCAGCCGGGTGGCTAACTCAATTCTTCAACAGCCCATGGGTACCTTTCTAATGAAGACAATGCAATCTTTCTTTACGTCTTTCCTATTGGTGTTGACCTTGGGATTACCAACCACTTCACATGCTGAAGTGGAAATTCCGATCATGGACTTGGTCGATGTACGCGGCATTCGAGAAAACCAATTGGTTGGTTATGGTTTGGTGGTTGGCTTAGCTGGCCAGGGTGACCGAAACCAAGTGAAATTTACTTCTCAATCTATTACCAACATGCTCCGTCAGTTTGGGGTTCAAATTGATGACAGTATGAACCCTAAGCTACGAAATGTGGCTTCTGTGAGCGTGACAGCAACCGTTGATCCAATGGCGGGCCCTGGACAAACTTTGGACGTGGTCGTGTCTTCAATTGGTGACGCGAAAAGCCTCCGTGGCGGTACGCTATTGTTGACGCCTTTACGCGGTATTGATGGTGAAGTGTATGCCATTGCACAAGGAAACGTCGTGGTGGGCGGTTTATCTGCAGAAGGGCGAAGTGGCTCCAAAGTCGAAGTTAATACGCCAACGGCAGGTCGCGTTCCGAATGGTGCGACGTTAGAGAGAGAAATCAAAACTGATTTCAACCAGCGTGATGAAGTCACCTTAAACCTGCGTAAACCAAGCTTCACGACGGCAAAAAATATCGCGCGTGAAATCAACAACACTTTTGGGCCTAACGTTGCTGTTGCGATCAATAAAGCGCGCATTGATATGCGTGCACCAAAAGATACCCAACAGCGCGTAGTGATGATGTCGATGCTTGAAGAAATGAGCGTCGTGGAAGGCCGCAAGCCGGCTCGAATTGTCTTTAACTCTCGTACGGGAACGGTCGTGATCGGTAAGAGTGTCAAAGTGAGTGAGGCAGCAGTGAGCCATGGCAACTTAACCGTGCGAATTTCTGAATCACAACAAGTCAGTCAGCCAAATGCGTTTGCAAATGGCGATACGAAAGTCGTTAACCAAACGGATCTTGATGTGAACGAAGATTTAGCTCAAATGGTGATTTGGCCTCCAGGCACGGAGCTCAACACTATTGTGACTGCGGTAAACAGCTTAGGTGCCACACCTACTGACTTAATGTCTATCCTGCAAGCACTGAGCGAAGCGGGTGCATTGAACGCTGAATTGGTCGTGATTTAAGGAGTTAAGGATGAAACTAGACAGTACCAATGAACAAACTCAACTGAATTCGATGCTGTATCACGACAACAGCGCACTTGCCAACATCAAGCAGAGTCGAGATCAGGAAGGCGCGCTTGAAGTAGTGGCGGGTCAATTTGAGGCGATGTTTTTACAAATGGTGCTGCGTCAAATGCGCAGCAGCAGCGATGTTCTAGCGGATAAAGACAGCCCGTTTGCAAGCAAGCAGCAAGGTGTTTTCCGCGATATGTACGATGGGCAACTGGCAATGGAACTGGCAAAAAAGCAGAGCTCCGGCATTGCCAATATGCTCATCCAGCAACTTAGCCCCTCTATGCGCGAAGTCGCCTTTGATGCTGCGCGTAACATCTCATCTGCAAACGATGGTAAAGGTGCGAATTCTGAATCTATCTCACAGCTTGATGCTAACGAGATTGAGGGGAACTCAAGCTTATTTAATACCGCCTCTCAAGCCGTCGCCTCTGTAAAACAGGTGCTCGGTGAGGCCGGTATGACTACCGCGTTTTCTCAGCCGTTGATCAGGAAAATGGAGCTGTAAATGAACCTAGTTAATATTGCCCTTTCAGGTTTAGGCGCGAACCGCGTGGCCTTAGACGTAACGGCACAAAACGTGGCGAACGTGAATACTGTGGGCTACAGCCGTCAACAAGCGTTGATGGCATCAGTCGATGACGGAAAAGCCAACCGCTTAAGCCCTGGTTTAGGGGTAGAGGTCACCAGCATTCGCCGCGTTACAGACCAATTTCTGATTAAGCAAACGTGGTCAACTAACAGTATGGCGGCGTACGCTTCTGGTTACACCAGCAACATGAGCCAATTGGAAAATACGCTAGGGGCCGATGGCTTCAGTATTTCTGCTGGTTTGGACTCTCTAAACGCTGCGCTTAACGATGCTACGGTTAAGCCTGAGTCGATCCCTTACCGTCAACAAATCATCAACGAATCTGAAGCGTTGGCGCGCCGCTTTAATACGTTGACCGAGTCTTTGCACAACCAACATAAAGATATGAGCGACCAGCGTAATGCGGCACTCAACCACGCGAATAGCCTCATGGAAAACATCGCGAAGGTAAACAAACAGCTGGTTGAAATGCAAGGAACAGGTGGCAACCCATCGCAACTTATGGATGAACGAGATAAGTTGATCGGCGAGTTATCTCAAACCATCGAAATCAGAACAACAGAACAGCCTGACGGCAGTGTTCAGGTAACGTTGACCTCTGGTCAGCCACTTGTGATGGGCACGGACCATGGCAAACTCGCAGCCGTTCCAGACCCTAGTGACCCTTACGTAGCAGACTTACACGTAACATTCTCAAGCCAAAGTTTTGCGATTGGTGACTCTCTTGGTGGCAAATTAGGTGCGATTAACGATTATCAAACCGATGTATTAAAACCAAACCAATTGGCTTTGAATGACATGGCGAAAGCGTTAGCGGATGAATACAACGCTGTGCTCGCTACTGGACAAGATTTAAATGGTAACCCAGGTAAACCATTGTTCAGTTACGACCCTGCCAACCCAGCGGCAAGTTTGGATGTCACTGAGTTAACTCCAGGTGAGCTTGCTTTTTCAAGTGATGGTACGCCAGGTAATGCGGATGTATTGCAGTCGTTGATTAATTTAAGCAACAAACCTGTTTCTGTGACTGGCTATGGCTCAGTGAGCTTGAATGACGCATTCAGTTCCATGGTGGGTCAAACCGCGATTAAAGCACGCCAAGCAGACGCCGATTACCAAGCTAAGTTAGCCATGAACAAGCAAGCACATGCGGCTCGTGACAATGTGAGTGCCGTTAACAGTGATGAAGAAGCGGCTAACTTAATGACGTTTGCTAATGCACACAATGCCAACATGAAAGTGATCAGCACAGCGAATCAGCTGTTCGATTCTGTATTGCAGTTATTCTAAAGGAAACCCAGATGCGAATCAGTGACAATCAATTTAGCCAAATGATGCTGCAAAGCCTGCAAGGTAACAATGCAGGCCTGGGGCACGTGCTACAACAAATGACGACAGGTGAGCGTCTAACTAAACTATCTGACGATCCAATGGCATCGATTAAGCTGCTTAATTTGGATCGTGAAAACAGCGCCATCGCCCAATATCAAAACAATATCGCAAACGTCAAAACCACGCTTTCGAGTCAAGAAACGCATTTAGACTCAGTGAAAGAGAGCCTAATGAGCATGCGTGATATTGCGTTGTGGGGCGCGAATGGCTCACTGACTGATCAAGACCGTACCGGTATGATCACGGAGCTAAAGAGCTATCGTGATTCAATTGAGTCGTCTTTCAATGCTCAGGATGAAGAAGGACATTACCTATTTTCAGGCACCAAAACTGACACCCCTGCTATAAACAGTGCAAGCGGTA
>NZ_WXWT01000064.1:0-9427 GCF_009904725.1 Vibrio sp. V43_P6S15P86 | reverse complement strand
GTGCTAAACAAAAGTTTGCGAAAAAACATATTCATATCCTTTGTGAATGCTTTGAATTACTTATATGTGGATTGATTCATAAATGAAACAAAACAGTGTTCAAAATATGTGTGCATTCACGAAATGAACATTGTTTTATAAAAAGACGTTTTTTTGTGATCTTAGTACTGGACAGACCAGGTTATGAAACTAAAGCCAATCCGTGCATTACGATTACGCCGAAGGTCAGTTTGCTCCTCATTCCTTGATATCCCTTGGGCTCGGTGTCTTGTTCGACTTTCCTCACGAGTTTTTCTGCATACCAAACAGCAAGATACCCAATTGCTAAGAGTAGGGTAGCGACCGCGTAATGTTTGTGGCCCTGCAGTAATGCGCCCCAAGCCAGTAAGACAAAAAGGTTGCTGAGAATTAATATATTTCGGCTAAGGCGGTGGTAGTAATGCTCAATGCCATTCCCCCAGAGTATGCCGGATAAAAAACTTAATATTACGGCACTGTAAGCGATGAAAAATTGCTGGCCACTTAAATTGAAGAGTGAAATGTCAGTGAAAATCAGCCCTAAACTAAACACAAATGGAACCAGGCCTAAGTAACCGAGTTGTAGCATGGTTGAGCGTGTTGTCATGGTCGTCACCTTACAATTGTTGCTCTATCATATTGGTAAGCGTAGTACTTGTCGGTGATGTGGAGCTTGGAAAAGTGGCAATAACTTTGCCTTCAGAGCTAATTAGAAACTTATAGAAGTTCCATTTTGGTTTGATGCCAGCTTGGTTAGTAATCTCGCTGAATACGGGGTTTGCATCTACGCCTAATACTGAGGAGCGAGCCATCATTGGAAAGGTGACCCCGTAATCGAGATAACAGACTTTCGCAGTGTTTGTTTCGCTTCCTCTATCCTGTCGGAAGTCATTGCTCGGGAAGCCTATAACGGTGAAGTTTTGGTCTTTGTAAGTTTGATAGAGGGTTTCTAACTGTTCGAACTGAGGAGTGAAGCCACACTGGCTTGCTGTATTGACGACTAGTAGTGTCTTTCCCTTAAAGCTTTCGCATAGATCGACTTCTTCTGTTGAGTTTAACAACCTTTGCTTACCTTGAAGAATATCAGGGCACTCAGATGCAAGAGCAAGCGAATTCATGGAGAGAAAGCTAACGAGAGCGGCGAGTTTCAGTAATCCTTTCATGGTGTTGTTCCCCTTGTTTTCAATAAGTATAACTACTCAAGTGCAAAGAGGATCGATCAAAAAAGCCGCACAAATGCGCGGCTTCTTTCTGAGCTGGGATTTAATTATGCCAGTTTCAACTCGAACTGGTTTAGGTACATTACCATGTCTTCAATCGTCAGCACTGGCATGTTGTGCAGGCGACCAAACGCAACGATCTCTGGTGCTTTTGCCATCGTGCCATCTGGGTTGGTCACTTCACATAGTACGCCAGCGGGTTGAAGCCCTGCCATTTGCATCAGGTCAATCGTACCTTCTGTGTGACCACGGCGAGTCATTACACCACCTGGACGTGCGCGCAGAGGGAATACGTGGCCCGGGCGAGCAAGATCTTCAGGTTTCGCATGCGGGTTTGCCGCCGTTTTAATGGTCGTCACTCGGTCTGCTGCTGAAACTCCCGTTGTTACACCAACTTTCGCTTCAATAGAAACCGTAAATGCGGTTTGGTTTGCACTGTTGTTGTTTACCACCATTGGAGACAGTTCCAGTTTGTCTGCTTGAGCATCTGTTAAGCACAAACAAACGATGCCGCTACATTCGCGGATCATCAATGCCATTTGCTCGTTAGTGAGGTGCTCGACTGAATAAATGATATCGCCTTCGTTTTCGCGATCTTCATCATCAAGAAGTAGTACGCCACGACCTTCTTTTAAAGCGATAAGTGCGTTTTCAACGCGAGTAATTGGGTCGCCGAATTCGGCAAGTAGTGATGACTGATTCATGGTTAACTCCTAAATTTCACCAGAATCAGGGCGGTATGAGAGATCGTCGTAAAATACGATCAAAAAGAAGTGCACCAGCACTCTTAGCGATCTTACTCGCGATACTGGTGTATTCTTATTCTCTTTCATCCGGACTATAACCGTCGGCTCTGGCATCTCACCAGATCTGCTGACCTCGACGAATCGAGCGCTCGCGGGCTCACTTGAAAAGTATACCGCCGGTGGGGAATTTCGCCCCGCCCTGAGAACAATTAAAAATGTGCCACTTCATCCAAGTTGTGAGGAAGTGGAGCTAGGATAGTACTGCGAACTGAATAGCTTGGAAAGTCGATTCCATCTGTATGATGGAAAAGTGTGCTATCGACGGAAATAATCTGTGCGAATAAAGTGATCAATCTGCTGTGGTACGAAGGTGTTGTAAATCAGGCTCGTATGCGTTTGCTTCACTTCGATATGATCTTGCATACCGTCCAGTCTTGTCTCTTCTACGGTAACCGTACCGTCCGACATGGTGTTGTCATTACGGATCAATAATGGGCGAGCACCAATCGGCATCGTTCCTGCGATACTGCCGAGTTTTTGCGGAAAAGCCCACGCATCATCATGTTTGTTTAATCCGTGATGTGGCGAATTGCCTAAAATTGCACCCAACCCGAGATCTTGAATCCGACCTACTATGGACGCGCCTTTAAGAGGTGAACCGATAGCGACAACATGAGAGATTAAGCTGGTGGTTGGCTTTCTGTTGGCGAGATAGCGCTTAATCATCAAGCCTCCCAAGCTGTGCCCCACGAGCACGTTTGCGGTCAGTGGATTAAGCGAATGGTCAATAGAATCAAACAGTGAAGATTCATCGATAGCAACAGTGTTATAGCTGAGCACTTGCGTTTCGTATCCGAGCTTTCGCAGCTTTTGGCTAAGAGGCTGCATGACCAGCCCATGCATATAAAGACCATGTAAGATGATGATTTTCATAATACCTCCTAGATTTATGACGTTGTAGATATCCTACTCTAATTAACAAAGAACTACTTGCCCTTTGTGGTGCATATTTACGTGTTGCTGCAAAGCTTGATCGATATAACAAGCGTATCAGCCCAGTAAATCCTGTACTTGTTGTTGCAATTGATGACGATTTAAAGAAGCTGGGCTTAACACTTCACCGATAACAACATCCACTTTTGACCAAAAACGAGTCGGTCGTTTTGTGAGAGCATGCCCGCCTTTGTGACTGAAAAAAGAACCCCAAAGCCCTTTTAGTGCCATAGGGATGACAGGAACAGGATTACGTTCAAGGATTTTTTCCACACCAGGGCGAAACTCACCCAATTCACCGTTAGACGTTAAGCGACCCTCAGGGAAGATACAGACAACTTCACCGTCGTTAAGCGCTTGTTCAATCTGTTCAAATGCTCGTCGGTAAGTATCGGCACACTTACGTGGAGAACAGATAGGGATAACACCGGCATGACGGAAAACATATTTAAGAACAGGCAGCTCGCTGATGGATTTGTCCATCACAAAACGAACCGGGCGCGTAGAGGTTCCCATCAAAATCAACGCGTCGACATAGCTAACATGGTTAGCCACGATTAACGCAGCACCTTGTTCAGGAATATGTTGGCGCCCCTTTACTGACACACGATACATACAATGGCTGAGTAAATAACTGATAAAGCGTTGTGTAAATTCCGGTACTTGACGATAGACATAGATTGCCACGAAGAAGTTACCTATTGCCATCATGGCAAACAGTTCCACAATAGAAAGCTCTAGTACGCTGAGTACAACGATCGAAACCAAAGCAGACACCACCATAAACAACGCATTCATGATGTTATTAGCAGCAATGGCACGTGCACATTCCCCTTTGTTTGAACGCGATTGGATGAACGCATAAAGAGGAACAATAAAGACACCGCCGCTTACACCAACAAGGAACAGGTCAATCATGACGCGCAGATGTTTGGATTCAGCAACGAAACTTTGCACATCATAAAAGTGCACCGGAAGTGATGGATAACTTGGGACTGCCCATAGCAAGTCGACGCCAAAGACTGTCAGACCAAGGATACCGAATGGCAAAATACCAAGCTCAACGTGGTTGAAGGAAAGTTTTTCACACAACCAAGAGCCTGTCGCGATACCAATGGAAAACAATGCCAACAGTAAAGAAACGACAGTGCTGTCTGCAAACAAATGTTCACGCGCAAAGCTAGGGAATTGAGTCAGGTAAGTCGCACCCATGAACCAAAACCAACTGATGGCTAGAACAGACATCCAAATGCCTCTCTGTTTTTTTGCCACTTTTAACGTGTTTTTTAAACCAGAAATCGGTTCAAACTTCGCTTTGTCAGTCGATTGGCTAGGCATCGTTGGAATATTCACACTGCTCATAAACCCAAGCAAAGACAAGGCAATCACGACACAAGAAGCAATCAAGGTACTATTAGGAATGGCTAGCAGCAGGCCTGCGCTTAGCGTACCTATAAGAATCGAAAGAAACGTGCCCATTTCAACCCAAGCATTTCCTTTAACGAGCTCATTTGGTTTGAGCGCTTGTGGTAGCAAGGCGTATTTCACGGGACCAAAATAAGCCGATTGAGTGCCTGTCATAAATAAAAGAGCAAGCATCAGCATGGCACTTTGGGTGGCAATAGCGGTTGCTGCGCAAGACATGATAGCCAGTTCGATGAGCTTTAAACGTCGTATTAATTTGGCTTTGTCCATGCTGTCAGCGACGGCACCAGCATGCGCAGAGAATAGAAAGAAAGGCAGGATGAATAAGCCAGCTGCCAAATTAACAAATAGATTAACGGATATTGGTAGGTTATCAATTTGGCTGTAAGTCACCATCAATAACAGAACGTTTTTGTAGATGTTGTCATTGAGTGCGCCAAGGCATTGCGTCACAAAGTAAGGAAAAAAGCGTTTTGAGAAAAACATGCTGGCCCCGATTAAACAAAGTCGAATGAGATAGGAGCACTTTATGCTCAATGAACGATTAAACCAGCTTTCTCTTTCAAGTGACGTTGCATGCCACCAAAAGTAACGAAATTCGTTACTTTCATTTCTATTTGTTTATTGAGTTACTAATTTCGAGACTTCTGAGTGGATTTTCTTTCCCATGGTTCAAACAGAGGGAACGTCCAGCGACGCATCGCAATAATCAGAGAGGTGCCGTGTTTCTCGTCCATATCGAGAGAGCTATCACTTTGGCAAGCCTGATAAAACTCATCGATGACCTTTTGCAGTTTCTGTTGCAGCTTCTTGTTGGTTGGTACGCTCATCAATCCTGTTGCCATGGACAACTGTTCATCTTCACCAGAAAAGTAGCTTTGGAAAAAGGCGTCTTGAACTTGCTGTTGGAAGAACCGTTGAATAGGGCCGCCCATCTGCCACTTAAATGTCGGAGATATACGCAAACGAATTTTGTTATTTGGCTGCAAGTCGATGATGTTCAGACGATCCAACTGAGCCAGCTTTTGCACCAGTTCCAACTCATTGAAGGTGTATTGCTGAACGATTTGTTCAAACTGATAGCCATTTACAACACAGATTGCCACGAGTAGCAGGGCTTTATCGTCAACCAACTGCTTTTCTTGCTCTAACGTTAGCGACTCTAGACCTTTATTGTGCGCAGCCGCGAGCTTAAACAGTTCCGCCATTTCTAAACCAATCAATTGGCAAATGCGTTCTAAGCGTTCAAGGCTAATATGTTGACCTTCAGCGAGTAAACGTTTGACGCTTCCTTCACTTAAATCAAGGTGTTGTGCAACATCGACATAATGCAGCCCAGCTAACTTTAGTTGGCGTTTAAGCTCTTTAATTAACGTATGGCTTTCAGACACTTACGCGGTCACCTCATCGTGCAGCTGTTCTAGGTACGTTTGCATAAAGGCTTTGCGTTTTTGCGCTTCGCGTCTCGCTGACTCCGTGTTCATAGTTTCAGCGATTTTGAATAACTTGGTCTGGAAGTGATCCAGAGTGAATTGTTTATCGTCGAGTTCTCGCTGTCGAGCAAAGATGTCTTTGTCATCGTAAAGTTGCGCATCAAACTCAGTGCTCACTTGTATACAGCGAGTAACGCCAATAGCACCTAATGCATCCAGCCGATCGGCATCTTGAACGACTTTTGCCTCCAATGTGTTGGGTCTGATATTAGCGCTAAAGCTGTGTGCTTCTATCGCATGGGCAATGGCATCATGGTATTGCTGCGGATAATCGATACTTTCTAAAAACGCGACCGCTTTTTTGGCTGCAATGATTGAGCTCTGCTTGCGGTTTGGATGATCTTTCGGATAGGTAAAACAATCATGTAAATAGGCGGCGGGAAGCACAATAGATAAGTCGGCGCCTTCTTCTACAGCCAGTTTTTTTGCAGTGTTTACGACCCGTTGAACATGGCTTATGTCGTGCGCCGCATCGACTTGCATCTCTTGCTGCATAAATTCCAAAAATTGCGATTCTATCTGGCTTAATAAGGTCATGAGTTATATCTACAACTAAAGTGAAGGCAGAAGTATGCCGAACGCAGAGAGGAATTTCCAAGTTCGATAGTGTAATTGAGATTTAGCCATCAGAACCTTATGCAACTTAGTAAGTACCGGGTCATCTTAAATAGCATTTTTGTGTGTTCGGTTGGCTACTAAGGTGGTAAGACACAGAGCAGCAGTGAGGTTTGCCAATAGTAAAAGGGCCTGATGATTTCGTCAGACCCTTTTTCGTTTTAGTCGGTATTTTTACTAACCTTAGCGCTTGAACGTCACATGCTCTGCTTGTTCAAGATGAATATGAGTTGTCGCAGGCTGTGTTTCTGCAATCACTTTACCGTGACGAACAGAGTAGCGAACCGGCACTTGTCGACGTACTGCGTCAAAACCATTTTCTGCGGGAAGAATCAGTAAACTACCTGGTTTGCCCTCTTCAATTCCGTGCTTATCTTGAATGTTCAGTGTACGTGCTGAATTGGTGCTGATCAGATCCAATGAGTTGTTGATTTGGTCGTAACCCATCACCTGACACACGTGCAGACCCATATGCAGCACTTGCAGCATGTTTGCAGTGCCTAGTGGGTACCAAGGGTCAAATACATCATCGTGTCCAAAGCAGACGTTGATGTTGGCATTCAGCATCTCTTTTACTCGCGTTACGCCACGACGTTTCGGATAATCATCAAAACGGCCTTGTAAGTGAATGTTCACCAGAGGGTTTGCCACGAAATTGATACCGGACATGCGTAATAAACGGAACAGGCGAGATGCGTATGCGCCGTTGTAGGAACCCATCGCTGTTGTGTGACTGGCCGTGACTTTACTTCCCATATCGAACTTGTGCGCTAATGCTGCCAACGTTTCAACGAAGCGAGATTGCTCGTCATCGATTTCATCACAATGCACGTCGATCAGACGGTCGTATTTTTGTGCTAATTCGAATACGTAGTGCAGTGATTCAATGCCATATTCGCGTGTAAATTCAAAGTGTGGAATCGCGCCAATAACGTCCGCCCCCAATTTGACGGCTTCTTCTAGCAGCTCTTTGCCATTTGGGTAAGAGAGAATACCTTCCTGCGGAAACGCAACGATTTGGATGTCTACCCACTCTTTCATCTCTTCACGCACTTCTACCATCGCTTTTAGGGCAATTAGGGTAGGGTCTGAAACGTCTACGTGAGTTCGAACGTGTTGTACGCCGTTTGCGATCTGCCATTTTAAGGTTTGTTTTGCGCGCGTTTTCACGTCTTCAATCGACAGCATTTCTTTGCGCTCAGCCCAACGTTCAATACCCTCAAACAATGTGCCAGAGATGTTCCAGCTTGGCTCGCCTGCGGTTTGCGTTGTATCTAGGTGGATGTGCGGCTCGCAGAAAGGCGCCACCGCCATGCCCCCTTCAGCATTGATGGTGTCACCGTTATGATTAAGCTCCACATCGTTGCTTTCAATGCGCTTGAATTGACCATCTTCAATCAAAATTTGCTGCAGACCTTCTTGTCCTTTTAGCGTTACGTTTTTGATCAGTAGTGTTGTCATGATGGTTCCTTACGCTGGCTGTGTAGCCAGTGCTTTTTTGTTGAGAATAGGATTAAGAATCAGGAAGCTAATTGCGCCGCCAAGTACAGCGTTAATCGGTACCACGCCAGGCAGGAAGTGTCCCGCACCAACGCCAATCGCTACAGCGATAATGCCAGCCCAGTTTACGCTTTGGAACTGGGCGGCTTCAAAGTTTGCGTAGCGCTTACGGTTCGTGAAGAAGTCAGCGATGATCACGCCGCCAATCGGTGGAATTGCCAACGATAAGAAGGTTAGCCAGCCAACAAAGTTATTGTAGAGCCAGAGAGCGCAAAGTGTGCCAACAAGCCCGTTCGCCATCGAGATGTATTTACTTGGTAAGCCAGTGATGTTGGAAAATCCAAGACCCGATGCGTAGAGCGCGTTGTCGTTGGTCGTCCAAATGTTTAACCCAAGTACGATGATGGCAGGAATCAATAAACCTTGCGCAATCATCACTTCAGAGATGTCTGATTGACCCGTCACCGACGCACCTGCCGCGCCAAAGATAAACATTAACGAGTTACCGATGAAAAATGCCACCATGGTGATCATCACGGCGCTGCGCGGCTTTTTGCCAAAGCGCACGAAATCTGCCGTTAATGTACCAGCACTGACAAAAGAGCCGACAACCATCGCGAGAGCTATTGAAAAATCGAGTGGCTCGGTTGGTTGAACTTGTTGCAGTTCGCTAATACCGCCAACGCTATTTACTGCCTCGATGACAGAGTAGCCGCCAAGTAGCGCAATGGCAGGAACGGCAATTGCTGACAACACCATCAGTGCGGAGATGCCAAAGTAAACGGTCGCGGTCATGAGCAAACCGGAAACGAGGATCAATGTATTGGTATCGATGCCCGTTGCTTTATGCACCGGAATCGCAAACATCGCGACACCAACTCCAAACCACCCAACTTGAGTACCACCAAGAAGAGCAGAAGGAAGCCAAGATCCTTTAGAACCAAAAGAGAAACGAGCAAGAAGGTGAGTAGAGATACCAGTAGAAGCGCCGATGTAACCGAGGAAAGAAGTGTAAATACCGAGGATTAGGTTACCGATGAGAACAGCGAGGAAAAAATCATTAAAGGAGAGCCCAGTACCGAGAGAGCCACCTGTCCACATACTTGCGGAGAAAAAAGTGAGTCCTAACATCACCATGGTTAGTGACGCCACGCCTTTTCTGGCCGTGTCGGGAACTGGTCCAAGACTGTAGTTATTGTCTCCAGCCATTATTACCTCCGCACATTGAAATGTTAAATTATAGCACCTGGTTTTCAGGCAAACGGCGCGTATTATCGTGATGTAAATTTAATAGTCAATGATAAAATTGCAATTTAAACGTTTGCTTGGTTTTTGATGTCTGTTTTTTCTTTTAATAACAATGGCTTAATTTTTTACCTATAAAGGTAAAAAGTTTGTTTTTACGTGTTTTATATGA
>NZ_WXWT01000084.1:8471-9472 GCF_009904725.1 Vibrio sp. V43_P6S15P86 | reverse complement strand
TATGCAATCAATACAAGGAAACATTATGAACAAAGTAGCAATTGCAGTAGCAGCAGTGGTAGCTGGTAGTAGCGCGCTTTTAAACTCTGCTCAAGCTGAAATGTATATCGGGGGCAAAGTAGGCATGACTACACTTGACGACGCTTGCTATCTAAATAGCCCTTGTGATGATGAAGCGTTCGGTGCAGGACTACATATCGGTTATGACTTTACCGATATCATTGGGCTAGAGTACGGCGTAGACTTCTTAGGCGACTACAAAGCTAACTCGATGTCAGGGGCTAACACGGTTAATACGATTGACGGCAATCTAACGGCTTTAACACTTGCACCTAAATTCAACTGGCACTTAAACGAATCTTGGAACTTGTTTGCTAAGATCGGTGGTGCTTACATGATGTCTGATGACGAAACAGACTTTGTCCCAACAGGTTCTTTGGGGGCTGAATACTCGATCGATAGAAACTGGAGTGTTCGCGCTGAATACCAACGCTACCAAGACATGTCTGACGACGTGTGGGACGACATGGATGCTAACTTCTTTGGTATCGGTGTTAACTACAAATTCGCAGCAGCTCCAGTTGTTGCAGCAGTTGTAACGGAAGAAGTGATCGAGCCAGATCCAGAACCAGTGATGATGAGCAAGGTGCACAAAGAAGAGTACGGTACAGGTACGTTTGAATTCGATAGTGCTAAGTTAACAGATTCCGTTTCTGAACGTCTGGACAACTTTGTTTCATTCTTGAACGAATATCCTCAAGCTCAAGTAGAGATTACTGGTTACACGGATAGCTCAGGCCCTGCGGCATACAACCAAAAACTGTCTGAGCGTCGTGCTCAATCTGTTGCGGATTACCTAACTGCTGCAGGCATTGACTCAGATCGTTTAACTGTGAAAGGCATGGGTGAAGAAAACCCAGTTGCTGACAACAGCACTCGTGAAGGTCGTGAGAAAAACCGTCGCGTAGAGGTTGTGGTTCCTTCGTTTGAATACCAAGAGC
>NZ_WXWT01000084.1:0-8426 GCF_009904725.1 Vibrio sp. V43_P6S15P86 | reverse complement strand
TGTTGTAAAAGTTAATGGGGTGCGTTTGCACCCCATTTTGATCTCGCTTTATCGCTCTTTTTACTATGGTTTTGGAAAAAAGATTAACTCGTTATCTTGCACCATAACGCAATCCATACCCGCTGCATGCGCCGCTCGTTTACCTAGCTCGGTATCCTCGAATACAAGACATTGTGACGCTTCCAACCCAAGATGCTCGGCCGCCACCAAAAAGGTATCCGGAAAAGGCTTATGATTCTCTACATCACTTGCTGTTACCACAACATCCAACTTGTCCAATAAACCGGAGTGGCTCAGTAAGCGCATGGCACTTTCTCGTTGACTGCCAGTTCCGACCGCTATTTTCTTGTGGCCTAAATATTCTTCTAACACGATATTAGTGCACGGAATAACGTCCCCGTGCAGCTCCATAGCAGCGAACGTTTCCATTTTAAATGTAGCGACGGTTTTAGGATCTAATGAAAGCTCATGCACACGGTTTAGCTCCTCAACAATTTTAAAGCTCGGCATGCCTCCTAAACTGTGAAACCACTCCTGACAAAACGGAAAATCAAAGCGATCTGCGGTTGCTTGCCAAGCAGCCAAATGGGCTGGCATGGTATCTATTAAAGTACCATCCATATCAAATATGAATCCCTCATAGGGCCTAAAATCAATCGTGCTCATGTCTTTTCTTCTATTTGTACATCTGTGATGTTAATTTATCAGCTCTTTCAATCGTCCTTACCGGCATTTACTTATCATGCTCAAAATTTCGAACTCCGTCACAATTCAAGAGTGGGAAATTCAATTATCCCCAATTAGAGCTCAAGGAAATGGTGGCCAGAACGTTAACAAGGTAGCGTCCGCTATACATTTACGCTTTGATATCCGACATTCCAGCTTACCTGACTTCTACAAAGAACGATTACTTGCTCTTTCTGACAGTCGTATAACTAAAGATGGCGTGATCATCATCAAAGCGCAACAATTTCGCACGCAAGAACAAAATAAGGAAGACGCCCTGAATCGGCTTCAAGCTTTAATTAAAGCTGCCGCCTTACAGGAGAAGAAGCGTATTAAAACGAAACCAACCCGCGCTTCTCAACGCCGAAGACTTGATACCAAGAACAAGCATGGAGCGAAAAAGCAGCAACGTAAGAAAGTGCTGTATTAATGCATGTCGTTTTCTCGACATGTTAGTTGAACAACGTTTGCTAGCCCTTGGGAAATCTCATTGGATTTCTCTTTTTAGTTACTTATTCAGGAAACAACAATATGACTATTAGGCAAAAACTCTACTTCCTCGGAGTTATCGCCATTTTAGGCATCGTGGCCCTTTTGGGTACGTCATCCCATTTCGCCAATAAGAGCAATGAACTAAACCACGCCATCAAACTCGTTGGCGATTTAGAAATACGTTTACTCAACTTACGCAGAAACGAGAAAGATTTCTTACTGCGTAGTAATGACAAATACTTAAACAAATTTGATGCGAATGTTGATAAGTTTCTAAATACCGAAAAAGAGCTTGCGAGCATACTCACGAGCAATGAATTACCTTCCAGTCAACGATTCAAACAAGACCTTCTTGCATACCAAAAGGGCTTTCAGAATCTGGTCAGTGCTTACCAACGCTACGGACTTGATGCAAAGAGTGGCCTTCTTTCTGGTTACGAGCAAGCACTGTTAGAAGCCAAGCAACGCTCCGACCACCAGCAATTGCTGGCGTTGGTTCGTTTTGACTCTGCAGTCAAATCAGGTCAATTCAATAGTGATTTGCTTGTTGGGCTATATGCTCCGGAGCTCATCAAAACAGGTAAGCTAGTAGCGGCACAAAAACAAGTTGTAGGGGTCGCTTACGACCAAGGCCTACTTGGTGAAACTCGCGCATTATCTCATGCCGTAGAAGAGCAATTTGAAACCTTTTCGACAGCCCTTAGCTCTGCTGCTGCAAAGCGTGATGAACAAATGTCGACCATCAAGCAAGTGATTACTGCCCTGATCTTAGGTGTTATTTTCGCATTGATTTGGCAGATCTCTCGCTCAATCAATACACGAGTAAACAGCTTGCTTGGCACCATTCGAAGCATTAGCGAAACAAACAACATGGGACTGCGCTCTGACTTGAAAGGCAAAGATGAGCTATTTGATATCAGCCACCACCTCAATGATCTGTTGGATAAGCTTGAGCAGTTAATTAGTGGCACCCAAGAAAAATCGGCGCAGTTAACGGCCAGTACCGATAATATGCATCGTGAGCTAGAAGGGGTTATGGAGCAGTTCCATACTCAAACGGACCACACTGCATCGATGGCTACTGCGGTTCAGCAAATGGTGGCAACGATAGGCGAAATATCGGAAAGCACGTCGGTTGCGGTAGAGGGTGTACATCAAGCCGCGAATAATGCCGAACAAGGCCGAAGTGTTGTTGAAACTACTGTAACCAACATTGGTCAATTGACCAGTATTTTATCGAACAGTCAGCAGTCGATTGGCTCGTTGAACCAACATGTAGATAAAATTGGTGGTGCGGTGAACATCATCCAAGAAATTGCGGAACAAACTAACTTACTAGCTCTCAATGCAGCAATTGAAGCCGCGCGAGCGGGCGAACAAGGTCGTGGCTTCGCCGTTGTTGCCGATGAAGTACGTGCCCTAGCTAGCCGAACTCATCAATCTACCGAGGAAATCATGCGAGTTGTTGTTGATATTCAAGCTCAAATGTCGACGGTCGTGGCGGATATTGATCAATGTAACGATCAAGGACAACAAACGCTCAATGCCTCTGAAAAACTGGATTCTAGCCTGCAGCAGATCATCACTGACATGCATGCAATTCAAGGCAATTCGGAGCGCATTGCTTCTGCGATTGAAGAGCAAGGTATCGTGATGAACCAAGTTAGTGGCTCAATCACCGAGCTTAACGCGATATCTGAAAGCAACATGCAATCCGCTCAGGAATGCTTGCACGAAGTGAACTCTGTTTCTGTTCAAGCTCATGATATGGACGAAGCCGTTGCACAATTTAAAACCGCGCTAAAATAACCTTCCCTACAAATAAAAAGCCCGAGGCAATCATTGCTTCGGGCTTTTTTCGACTTTAACTTCGTGCTCTACTGTGCACAGCGGGTGTGATTACTCATCATCAAGAGGAACCAGCTTGGTGTTGCCGCCATGAACTTTCTCACGCTGTCTTTGCACCAGAGCGTAGAAGCCTGGGATCAAGAATGTACCTGCTAGAAGCACACACAATAGACCACCAATCAGCGACACGCCGAGCGAGTTTTGGCTCACGTGCCCTGCACCTGCGGCGAAGATCAGCGGGAAGATACCCAGGATAAACGACCAAGATGTCATATTCACAGCGCGGAAACGTAACGTGCCTCCTTTAACCGCTGCACTATCGATATCAGCATCTTTTTCTTCACGTTCTTGCTTGGCGAACTCCACAATCAAAATTGCGTTTTTCGCCGCCAAGGCTATGAGCAAGACAAGGCCAATTTGCGCATACAAGTTAAGCGGTGTCCCAGTCAGATTCAACGCCAAGAAGGAGCCTAACGTTGCTACTGGCACCACCAAAATAATAGCCAGTGGAATACTCCAACTCTCATACTGAGCCACCATAAACAAGTAAATGAAGATCAAAGCCAGCGCAAACGCATAAATGGCTTGGTTACCCGCAAGTACTTCCTGGTAGGCCATACCTGTCCATTCATACGTGTATCCCTGCGGGAGAACTTCAGCAGCAACGCGTTCCATTGCAGCAATCGCATCACCACTAGAGTAACCCGGAGCTGGTTGGCCTTGAATGATAGCACTACGGTACATGTTGTAACGCCATGCTACATCCGGCTCGAACACTTGCTCGTAGCTCACTAGCGTACTTAGCGGAACCATATCGCCGTTCGAAGAACGAACATGGAAACGCTCTAGATCTTCCATGCTGCTACGGTGCTGGCTATCAGCTTGCATGGTTACGCGGAAGTTCTTACCAAACATGGTGAAGTCATTCACATAAAGCGAACCTAAGTTGCCTTGCAAGGTTTGGAAAATAGACGACAGTGAAATACCCAACTGCTGTGCTTTCTCACGGTCGATATCAACGTAGTAGTGCGGGACATTCGCGCGGAACGTACTAAACGTGTAGGCAATTTCAGGGGCTTGGTTGGCCGCTTGGATCATTTCTCCCATGACCATCGACAAATCGGTACGGCTTCGCCCTAGCGTATCTTCAAGCACAAACTCAAAACCAGACGCAGCGCCCATACCAGGAACCGCTGGTGGCCCCATCGCAAACACAACCGCTTGAGGCAACTCTGTCGCCGCTCGGCCATTAATACGCGCCGCGATGGCATTGGCAGAGTGTTCCCCTTGCAACGAGTTACGAGTATCCCAGTCATGCAGTTTGATAAACACAGATGCACCGTTTGATGCTGCTGCGCCTGTCATAAACGAGTAACCGTTCGCAACCGTCACGCCATCAACACCAGGTTCTTCACCAATCATGTTCATTAAATCATTGGTGACTTCTTCAGTACGAGATAAAGATGCTGAATCTGGTAGCTGAACGTTAACCAGCAAAATGCCTTTATCTTCTTGAGGAACAAACGCTGTTGAGGTAGTTTTCGCAAAGAAAGTAACCGCCGCGATAGCGACTATGAAGAACGTCACGAGCAGCAAAGATTTCTTCACCAAGAAACCAGCGACCTGACCATAACGCGTTGTGATACGCTCTAAGCCTCGGTTGAAAGCCTGGAACCAGTTAGCGGTGTTGCCCCCACCCTGTTTCAATACCAAAGAACAAAGTGCTGGAGACAGCGTCAATGCGTTAATGGATGAGATCACAACCGAAATACAGATGGTCAAAGCGAACTGGCGATACATGATACCAGTGATACCCGGCAGCATCGCGACTGGTATGAATACCGCAAGTAAAACCAAGGTCGACGTGATGATTGGGCCCGTTACTTCTTTCATCGCTAGCAATGTCGCTTTACGCGGTGAAATGGTTGGGTCTTTCGCCATGGTGGTATCGACGTTTTCGATTACCAGAATCGCATCGTCCACCACGATACCAATCGCGAGGATCAAGCCAAACAAAGTGACCGTATTGATGGTGAAGCCCGTCGCCTGCATGATGGCAAACGTACCAATCAGAGAAACGGGGATCGCAACAACAGGAATCAACGTTGCGCGCGCGCTACCCAAGAACAAGTAAGTTACAGCAATCACCAATAGAATCGCTTCAATCAGCGTTTTGACTACCCCTTTGATCGATTCAGATACGAACACGGTTGTATCGTAGCTGGTCTCATACGCCATGCCCTCAGGGAAGTTTTTACTCAAGTCCTCAAGCAGCTCCATGACGGCCTGACCACTTTCTAACGCGTTCGCATCCGATTGAAGAGACAATGCAACAATTGACGCGTCCTGACCACGGAATTTACCGTTACCATCGTAGAACTTTTTACCTAGTTCGACACGAGCGACATCTTTCAGATAAACCGTGGAACCATTTGGGTTAGCTCGAAGGACAACGTTCTCAAACTCGCTCACGCTTTCCAAGCGACCTTTGGTCACAAGGTTAAACTGAACTTCTTGCGGATTGTTGTATGGTGCTGCACCAACACGCCCTGCCGCAACTTGAACGTTTTGTTCAGCCAAAGCGGCGTATACGTCTGACGTGGTTAGCTTAAGGTTGGCCATTTTTTCCGGATCTAACCAAACACGCATTGCGTATTCGCCACCACCAATCACGTTAACTTCACTAATGCCTTTCGCACGAGCGAGCTGATCTTTTACATTCAAGTTAATGTAGTTAATCAAGAACTGATCGTCATATTTACCATCAGGTGAATAGAAGTTAAGGACCATCAGCAAGTCAGGTGAGCGTTTTTTCACCGTCACACCAACCATGCGCACTTCTTGAGGCAGTTTTGACTCGATCTGTGACACACGGTTTTGCACGTTTACTTGCGCCATGTCTGGATCGGTCCCGACATCGAACGTGACATTTAGGCTGTATGAGCCATCGTTCGCGCTCTTTGAAGACATGTAGATCATGTCCTCAACGCCATTGACCGACGTCTCTATGGGGTCCGCAATGGCCTGCTCGACAACTTCCGCACTCGCACCGGTGTAGTATGCCGAAACGCTGACTGATGGCGGACTTATCTGTGGGTACTCCGCCACTGGCAAAATCGCCAGTGAGATCGCGCCTGCTAGCGTTAATATGATCGAAATAACCAGCGCGAATTTAGGTCTCTGAATAAAGAAACGACTTAACATAGTGCCCCCTACTGCTTATCTTCAGCAGGTGTTTGAATGCGCACTTCTACACCATTACGCACACGCTGTAGGCCCTGTGTAATAACCGTATCTTCCTGTTCGAGGCCTTCTCGAATGATAATGCCTTGTTCAACCTGAGGTCCAAGCTCGACATTACGACGCTCTGCCACACTTCCCTCAGCCATCACCATCACAAAGTCACCTTCTAAGTCAGTCTGTACGGCACGTCGTGGGATAACAATAACGTCTTTTGTGTTCTTATCTCTCAAGTTCACTTTGATGTGCTGACCCGGAAGTAACTTCTGCTCTGGGTTTGGCACTAGCGCACGCATTGCAATCGTACCAGTTTTGGTATCAATACGATTACCTAAGAAATCGAGCTTACCGAGATGCTCAAAAAACTGACCATTTTCCAGCTCAAGCTGAACTTCAACTCTGTTTGATTCTGCTGAGCCGTCGCCTTTGACTTGATCCATCCCCATGGCTAAGCGCTCGCGCTCACTCACACTAAATGAAGTATGAACTGGGTCTAAGCTCACCAATGTCGTCAGCACGCCAGATGAAGGGGAAACAAGATCACCGGTACTCACTTTGGTATCGCTAATGCGACCGCTGAACGGAGCTCGGATTTGAGTATAAGAAAGGTTAACTTCAGCAAGCTTAAGCTGAGCATTTGCTGCTTCTAGCTCTGCTTTCGCACCAAGAAGTGCCGCAGTTAAGGCGTCAAACTCAGATTGAGAAATACTACCGCGAGGCAACAAGTTTTTACCTCGGGTGTGGTCTAGTTCCGCTTTTTTTAGCGCGGCTTTTGCTTGTGCAAGTGCCGCTTTAGCACTCGCGACTTGTGCTTCAAAAGAAGATGGCTCGATAGAATAAAGAAGCTGCTCTTTTTCTACCATTTGCCCCTCTTCAAAGTGACGAGCTTTTAAATAGCCAGAAATCTGCGCGGTAATATTGGTATCTTCTACTGCTTCAATGCGACCGATATAAGACTTGCTCGGTTGGTAGTCGATAACCGTGACATCCTGAGTCACTACGAGAGGCGCCTGGCCTTCCCTTTGGGCATTATTAGCTTCCCCGCATCCAGCGAGGATTGCTGTAGCCGCCATTAGTGCGACAAGTGGTTTCTTTTGCATGTATTTACCGTCTTTATAGAACAGGATATTGTTGAATTCCCATCAACCTTACTCCTTGCTGCAACTGAAAACTTCACTCAAAAGCCCCCAAAATGTTTCTAAATGTAAACATGAGAAACAAAAAGAAAATAAAGTAATTTAGTTAACAGTGATATTTAACGAACAATACACAAGCAGCTCAATCATAACTATTTGATATACACTCTCAGGCATCGTGCATTTAGAGGCGCCAGGAAACACTAAGTGAGATATCGTATAAAGACGGAAAGTGAGATTCGGTGCTCAAGATAAGAACGTTTTATGGTTAAAAAGACAAAAAATGACGCCTTCATACTCAAGACCCCGATTTTGACTATTTTTTTAATATAAATGGGTTATCATTCAATTAATTCAACGCCTTCGACAGAGAGGATGACTATGATTTCTAAATGGGCAAAACGCTTTTACCAGATGGCAGAACTAGTGGCGTCATGGAGTAAGGACCCATCAACACAAGTCGGTGCAGTTATCACTAAACAGAATCGCATTGTATCTGTTGGATTTAATGGCTACCCGCACGGTGTTTCTGACAGTGTCGATACCGATGAACGCGAGTTGAAATATCTAAAAACACTACATGCAGAAGAGAACGCAATTTTGTTCTCAAAACGTGACTTAGACGGATGTGATATTTGGGTGACGCATTTTCCATGTCCTAACTGCGCGGCAAAGATCATTCAAACAGGGATCTCACACGTGCACTGCCCTGAGCAATCTGAAGACTTTCTATCTCGCTGGGGAGATAAAATCCAAGTCAGCCAAGACATGTTCGATCAAGCGGGTGTGAAAGTCGACTGGCTACCACTAGAAGACATTGAAATTGAAGACAAAGACGTGCGCTAGTATTCCATCTTAATAGTTAAATAGCCCAGAGAGATCTGGGCTATTTTGTTATTAAATCTGCAAGAGGTCTCGACGTAGTCTTTTAACCGTGTTTTTTCGCGGTGAGTTCAGCAATTTTGACGATGACAAGCACTGATT
>NZ_WXWT01000442.1:0-9580 GCF_009904725.1 Vibrio sp. V43_P6S15P86 | reverse complement strand
TTATTAGCCTTGTGAGCTACGTTGTTACTCTATTCGACGGGAACTTGCAGAGGCTCATTAGAGATTTTTTCAAGCTCTTTTACTGCAACGATAGGCTCTTGAGGACCAAGAAACTTGGGCTGCGTATTAATAATGTAGAGGTCTAAAAAGGCTTTCACACGGGCGAGCAACTCTCGAATACGCATTGATGTTTTTTGTTTGTTTGTCGTAGGTCCTGCTACCGCAAGACACTGCGCATCAATGTTGTAAGCATCGGCAATAAACAGCGCTCGCTCACAATGAAAGCGCTGAGTCACAATCAGAAAGCGCTCCGAAGCAAAAATCTTTTTCGCCCTCACAATCGAATCTAGAGTACGAAAGCCAGCATAATCAAGGTGAATCACTTCCTCAGGCACACCGGCTTTAAGTAAGTCGCGTTTCATCGTCCACGGTTCGTTGTAGGAGCGATGGGCGTTATCGCCACTCAATAAAAACTGTTTTACTTTGCCTTGGTTGTAAAGCTCAATCGCCGCATTAATGCGATGAGTGTAGTAAGTGTTGAGGATCTTACCGATGTATTTACTGGTACCGAGAACCACAGCAACCTCATGTTGAGGTATTTGTTCGTATTCAGTGAAAATGCTTTCTTTGGCTTGTAAAACCACCCACCGGTCGATGGCAATAACAGAAACAAGCAGACTAAGTACAGAGAACGACAAAATCAAAGCAAGTCGCTTCCAGAAAAATTTCAGCTTCCACTTTGATCTTATGCGAGAAAACAACAAAACGTTTTATATCCTTAACTAAAAATGTAGTTCTCATCATATCTGATAGAAACAAAAAGAGAGAAGCCCATTTATGCCAAAATCTGGTTAGGATGATAAAAAAATAAAAGCCCCTACATGGTAGGGGCTAATTATTAAACGAAATGTCTCAAGCTTAAAACGCAGTGCGTTTGTAGCGACGGTAAACCGGTTGCCAGAACGATTGTTCAATCGCCACGTTTAATGCTTCATCAGTGATTTCTAATGCGACACCTTGTTCGATTGCCTTCTTACCAACAGCAAACGCGATCTTTTTCGATACCGAGTGGATCTCTTCCAACGGTGGAAGTAGCGCACCACGACCGTTGATTGCTAGAGGAGAGCATGTTGCGAGCGCACGGCTTGATTCCATTAGCATCTCGTCGGTGACACGTTTTGCGTTTACAGCAAGTACACCAAGGCCAATGCCAGGGAAGATGTAGCTGTTGTTACATTGGGCAATAGGGTAAGTGCGACCTTCATGAACCACAGGCTCAAATGGGCTACCTGTTGCAACCAGTGCTTCACCATTTGTCCAACGAATGATGTCGTTCGGTGTTGCTTCTACGCGGCTTGTTGGGTTCGACAGTGGGAAGACAATCGGACGCTTACAGTGTTTATGCATTTCTTCGATGACTTCTTGGCTAAATAGGCCAGGAGCACCAGAAACACCAATTAGTACCGTTGGTTTGGCGTTACGCATAACATCGAGTAGTGAGAAGCCATTTCCTTCATTTTCCCACTCTTTCGTATTGATATGCTTTTGCACCAAGCGTTGTTGGAAATCAAGAAGGTTAGGCATGCCTTCTTGTAACAGACCCCAACGGTCAACCATGTAAACTTGTGAGCGAGCTTGCTCGTCAGAAATCCCTTCCGATACCATTTGTGCGATGATCGCTTCTGCGATACCGCAACCAGCAGAG
This sequence comes from Vibrio sp. V43_P6S15P86, assembly GCF_009904725.1. Taxonomy (NCBI): domain Bacteria; kingdom Pseudomonadati; phylum Pseudomonadota; class Gammaproteobacteria; order Vibrionales; family Vibrionaceae; genus Vibrio; species Vibrio sp. V43_P6S15P86. The sequence goes on along the minus strand of NZ_WXWT01000442.1, from coordinate 7,875 downwards.
CCAGCGCCCAAGAAGGTGATACGTTGTTTAGAAAGCTGAGTTCCTGCTGCTTTACAGGCGGCAAGTAGAGAGCCAACAGTAATGGCCGCCGTACCTTGAATATCATCATTGAAGCAGCACACGCGATCTTTGTAACGCTCAAGAAGAGGCATCGCATTTTTCTGAGCAAAGTCTTCGAACTGGATCAAAGCATCAGGCCAACGGCGCTGTACCGCTTGGATAAACTCTTCTACAAATGCATCGTATTCTGCACCCGTAATACGAGGATGACGCCAGCCCATGTACATCGGATCAGCTAAGCGTTGCGGGTTATTGGTACCCACATCAAGAACGATTGGTAGCGTGTAAGCAGGGCTGATACCACCACACGCGGTATATAGTGACAGTTTACCGATTGGAATACCCATGCCGCCGATACCTTGGTCACCCAAGCCAAGGATACGTTCGCCATCTGTCACAACAATCACTTTAACGTTGTGGTTTGCTGCGTTGTTCAGCAAGTCGTCAATACGGTCACGGTTCGGGTATGAAATGAACAGACCGCGACCACGACGGTAAATGTTAGAGAAGTTTTCACATGCTGCGCCAACAGTCGGCGTGTAGATGATAGGCATCATCTCAGAAATGTGATTTTGCACTAGGCGGTAATACAATGTTTCGTTGGTGTCTTGGATATTACGCAGATAAATGTGCTTATCCATATCGCTTTCGAAACTTTTGTATTGCTGGTAGGCACGTTCCACCTGCTCTTGGATAGTTTCGGTCGACTCTGGAAGCAGACCTTCTAAGTTGAATGAACTACGTTCTTCAGCAGAGAATGCACTGCCTTTGTTCAAAAGAGGGGTTGCTAAAAGAGCCGGACCCGCATATGGAATATATAGTGGGCGTTTATCGTTGTTCATTGGGTGCCTTATGTAGGGTTGAAGGATGCGCACCAAATTTTAACGGGTTCACTATTTAGTTGTAAACATGCGTTGATGCACATCAATGTAATGTCGCAAAAAAATTCAGATACCGACGAAAATATCGGCAATATTGGTTGTTTAGAGATACCTAAAGCAGGATTTTTTTACTTGGGTATAATGTTTTGCATCATCAAATCAAATCCAATTTCTATGTTTCAACTACCTATCGACAGCCTGCAAGCCGAGTTTGACCATCATGTAAGCCTTAACCATCTTGTGGTGGAAGCCGAAACCGGGTCGGGTAAATCTACCCGCTTGCCCATGTGGGCGGCAAAACACGGACGCGTTCTGGTTATTGAACCACGTCGAATTGCTTGTACCTCGCTGGCTGAATTTCTTGCGGAGCAATCAGGAGAGCCAATAGGTCGCAAAGTCGGTTACGCGATCAAGCTTCATGCCTACTTTGATGAAAAAACCGAAGTTGTATTTGTGACTCCGGGGGTTGCACTGCGTTGGTTTTCGGAAAGCAAGCTAGCAGACTTTGATGTCGTGATAGTGGACGAATTTCACGAGCGACGCTGGGATATTGATCTATTAACCGCAATTTTGAAGCAAGAAAATCAACATCGGTTGATCGTCACTTCCGCTACGCTGGAGGGCGAAAAGCTAGCGCGTTACCTGAATGCGAAGCGTCTGCGATCTGAAGGGCGTTGCTTTCCAGTCACAGTGACACATCGTTCTTTAGACAGCCGTTATTTACCGAATAAGAAGGGATGTGAACAAGAGGTTGTCAGAGCGGTAAAAGAAGCATTGGAAGATGAAGATGGCGATATTCTTGTTTTCCTGCCTGGACGCAAAGAGATCACCCAATGTGCTCAGATGTTACAAAGTTGCGGCGATGTCATGGTGGTCAAACTTCATGCCTCGGTTAGTGATGAAGAACGGCACCGCGCGTTAACTACGCAAAAACCACGAAAAGTCGTATTGGCAACCAATGTTGCGGAAACCTCCTTAACGATACCTAACATCCGAGTTGTCATTGATAGCGGCTTAGAGCGTCGAACCATTCAACGTAACGGTCGCACAGCTTTAACGCTGACCCACATTTCTAAGGCCAGCGCCGCGCAGCGAATGGGGCGGGCGGGCCGTGTTGCTGAAGGAGCTTGTATTCGTCTATATGGTGAACACGCGCCTTTAGAATTAGTGACGCCTCCAGAATTGCACAGAGAAGAGCTCGTCGAGCCTATGCTGGCAGCGGCTTGTTGTGGGTACCGTCTTTCAACACTCGATTTTCTCGACTCAATTCCCCCAAAGTCGCTAGAGGCATCTCATTCGACGTTGTTATCCATGGAAGCGATTGATGAGGATGGCAATGTCACGCAGCACGGGAGAAAAGTATATCCACTACCCATTGATGCACTGTTTGCCGATCTCGTTACCAGAATTCAAGCGAAGCCAGAGAAGGAAGCAATGATTGATTTGGCTGCCGCCTTATCTGTACCTGCGCAGCTCTATCAGCGACAAAGTGGTGAAGTTGCTGAGCTTCTATCTCAAGAGGAGCCATACGGATGTGATGCCTCTTTGCTTATCCGTTTGGTTCGGGGGGAGCGACTTCCGGGCATTGTCATTGATGCCAGCGCACTCGAAGAGGCACAAGGTTTAGCGAAACAAATGCGAGAAGTATTTGAATTACCGGAACTTGACGTTGCCTCTCGATATAAACGTGAAGCGCTCTTTTTCTCCATCGCCTCATTGCACCCTGAGCTTGTGTTTGTCCGACGAGCTCGTCGAAGAGATGCTCTAGGAAATGGCGTAGTCGAGATGCTGGTTGGGCGTAACAGCCGCTTTCCTGATAAAGAAGAAGCGGCCATCGTGCTAGATAGCCATAGCGTGCCAGGACGAGGTGTTAAGCAAACACTAAACCTCGCATCGGTCATGATGCCTATCCCGCTGACATTATTACGCGAACTTGAATTTGGGGAGTGGCAACAAGGTGAGACGAATTATGAAGAAGAGACGCCAAGAGCAACGATGCATTTGGTCTACGCCGGGCGAACAGTCTGTTCTGAACACCAAGCGTTACAAGGTGATGTTGCTGTTCAGTCTATTGTCGAAATGATAGAAGACGAGACACTGTTACCAGGTTTTGCTTCTCAAAGAAAACAACAAATCCAACACTGGAAACTCTACAACGCATTGGGCCTTAATGTCGAAGGAGAAGAGGTTAACGACTTGGCCTCCTTGACATTTTCTAGTTGGTTAAAGGAGCAGTTGGAAACATTAGGCGTTGAAAATGTCGATGATATGGCGTTGTTTGAACCGGAAGACTTAACATTTAACGGTGTTCCAGAATGGGAATACGGCGATTTCACGGAGCAGTACCCTTTAGAACTTTCGCTGCCAGAACTCCAACTGGATGTTGAGTATTACGCGTCTCGCAAGCTAGTACAGGTCGTTTATCGAGAGGGAAACCGTAAGGGGGATCCAAAGCGTTGGGAGCTGCCACGCTGGGCTGGTTGGAAGATACAGTATAAAAAGGCCAGTCGAGTGATTGATGTGAAGTAGGTAGGCGGATGACGTTGTGACAAGAATTGATATTTTTTTGGTGAATATATAATAATTTCATATTGATAGCGTTACTTATGTGTTGTTTTTAGTTTCTTAATTGAAATATTAATCAATTGAATGCTTATATATGGCGAAGCTGTACATCAGTTGTTACAAAGCTGGTTTTAATATTTCCTTTTGCATGTAAATTAGTGCATAAAAGACGAATGTTTTATATCCCATTGCTATATCAAAAAAGTTGAACGATATTTGGTATATCTCATTTTCGAGTGTTGGGGGCATAGAATGGATCAACAAGGAAAGACGTGCATTGAATTCGACTACACTAGCTTTTTAGGGGCAACAGGTAGTAAAAAATGGACCTTTTTAGAGGCATTTGCCACCATCGCGCCTATTTTCGGTTTGATGTGGAAACAGAACATTGCGGAATTGAGCAAGCCTGAAGATCGGTTGTGGGATGCCGCATTAAAATCGATGTCTTCTCGTAAAAGTGATGAATCCAATTTGGTCCGCTTAACCCAGTTAGCTAAACATGAAGGGATCAATGAATTGCGAGTCGTTATGCCATATTCGCTCGATGTTCAGCAAATCGAGTACATAGAATCTCGCAGTCAGTTGAAGGTGGACACGTCAGAACAAGATGTCCTTAACATCAAGTTTTAGGCTGAGCATTTCCACTTCATAAATGTACCACTTAACAATAGTGCAATGAAAAGCGACCTCAAAGTAGGTCGCTTTTTTATTTTGAGGTTTTTGTCACAGGTCTTGGAAGTGTGATGAATATAGAGTATTTGCACTTAAATTAACAAAAATGTAACGTTTGGAAATGCAATTGTCATAACTAGCTTCTAACTTTGTGTTTTTAGGACAAATTACCGACTAAGTGGTTGGTACTGTAAGTTCGAATTAACGTCCCTTATTGGCACACAAGGATGATTGAGTCACCACGTCATTTGGGCATAAAAACAAACACAATAAGAAAGGAAGTCAATATGTCTTTGTCTCGTCGAGACTTTATGAAAGCTGCCTCTTCAACGGCGATTGTTACCGGGTTGGTGGGCTGTGGTAGCGATGCTAGTGAATCTGTTGCGGTTACCTTTGAGCACGGAGTGGCGAGTGGAGATCCTACTCAAACACAAGTAATCATTTGGACTCGTGTTACGACCTCATCGAGCTACGCAGATGTAAGCTGGCAAGTTTCATCTAACGAAAATTTTACTGATATCGTGCAAAGTGGCATTTTTGCCACGGACACGAGCCGAGATTTTACGGTAAAAGTTGATGTTCAAAACCTCAACGCAAATTCTCGCTACTACTATCGATTCATGGTTGGAGATGTCACTAGCGAAGTCGGGCAAACTCAAACATTATCAGAGGATGGTGTAGAAAAGGCATCCATGGCGGTTGTTTCTTGTGCAAACTATCCTGCAGGCTATTTCCATGTGTATCGAGAGATCTTAAATCAACATGAACAAGACCCGTTTGATGTGGTGCTTCATCTCGGTGATTACATTTATGAGTATGGTACTGGTGTCTACGCTAGTGAAGATGCTGAGGCTCTAGGGCGAGAGCCAAGCAAAGGCACTGAATGCATTACCTTAGATGATTACCGAAAACGGTATGCGCAATATCGCCAAGATGCTGATCTGCAAGCGTTACATGCGAGCCTACCAATGATTGCTGTCTGGGATGACCATGAGCTTGCAAATGATACTTGGAAAAATGGTGCGGAAAACCATCAAGAAGAGGAAGGCAGCTTTAATGATCGTCGTGCAGCTGCGGCTGCCGCGTGGACAGAATGGTTGCCAGTTCGTGAAAACACTTTCTCAAACATGCTGATTTACCGTCAGTTTTCGTTTGGAAGTTTAGTCAATTTGATGATGCTCGACACGCGACTTGTGGGGCGTGATAAACCGTTGGATTACTTCTCGCTCAGCTCACCAACGATGGAAGCTATTGGCGGTTTAGTTGCTCAGTCGCGCAGTGAAGACCGAGAGCTGTTAGGCGCTGACCAACTCGCTTGGCTGATGGATGCGTTCAGTACGCACGACGCAACTTGGAATGTGCTAGGGCAACAAGTGTTAATGTCTCGTATGGAGCTGCCAAGTTCGGTGATGGCCGCTATGTTTCAATTGTTTACTGCCACTGAAGAACAAAAAACAGAGGCGTTATTAGCGGTAAGCTCTGCGATTACGGGTTATCTCTCTGACCCAAGTTCAGATACCATTGCTTTGCCATATAACCTAGATGCATGGGATGGTTACTACGTTGAGCGAGAGAAAGTTTATCAACTGGCCAAAGCCAGCAGTGGTAACTTTGTCTGCTTGGCAGGAGATACGCACAACGCATGGGCAAGTGAGCTTAAAGACGTATCTAAGCATCCTATCGGGATAGAGTTTGCAACTAGCTCGGTGAGTTCCCCTGGGCTAGAGGCCTACCTAGCGTTAGATCCTGTTGCGATCGCTCAAATGGAATACACGTTGCCGCACTTAGTGTCAGAATTACAGTGGGCAGACATCAAACAGCGTGGCTTTATGCGCGTTACTTTTACGCCCGACAAGGCAGAGTCGACCTGGTATTTCGTATCAACGATTAAAGACAAAACATATCAGGTGACGACTAAGTCAGCCTCTACAACAGATGGCACTACGTTAAATATCGGCTAAACTGAGCCTAATACGAAAAAAGTCCGCAAGCTAGTGCGGACTTTTTATTGGAAAGCGTTTAGCAATCTGGCGACAGTGCTAGTCAATCAATCCGTATTCTTTGCTCAGTACTTCGATGATTTCCGCTTTCGGATTCTCACTCAAATGAATCGGCTTGCCTGTAATCTTCTCGGCAATACCAATGTAGGTGCTCGAAACCGCCATCAAAGATTCGACGGGTAAAGCATTATCACGAGCGAGTGCTTCGCGCTCTGGCATACGTTCTTTGTTTAGCAAGATATCTGGGTCAGGGAAGTGGTTAAGTAGAAACTGGCGGAAGCCTTCTTTTGAGTTCTCTACGATTTGACCTGCTTGGTACTCTTTAGCATCCCATATACGAGACGAGTCTGGTGTACCCACTTCATCCATGTAAATCAGCTTTTCATTGCCAGCAGCATCATGAACATAACCAAATTCGAATTTGGTATCGACAAAGATTTGGTCGATTGCTTCTAACGCTTGGCTGATAACGTTAAAGCCTTCTTTCAGCAGTTTTTCGTAGAGTGCGATATCGTCGGCACTTGAGAAGTTAAATGCTTCGTAGTTGTCTACGATGTTTTGACGAGTAATATTCACGTCATCCGCTTCTGGCACACCGGGAATGCCTTTTAGAATGCCTTTTGTGGATGGGGTCATGAGCAACTCTGGTAGTGCTTTGTCTTTTTCTAACCCTTCAGGAAGTTGGATTCCACAAAACTCGCGCTCGCCATTTGCGTAAGCGCGCCACATCGAACCCGTGATGTATTTGCGGCAGATGGCTTCGATTTTTACCGGTTTGGCTTTTTGTACAATCCAAACAAAAGGGTGAGGAATGTCTAGAATATGGCTATCTGCTAAGCCATTTTCTTTGAACAGTTTGAACCAGTGATTAGAAATCGCATTAAGCGCAGCCCCTTTACCCGGTACACCATTAAGACCACCTTCAGCATGCCAAATACAATCGAATGCAGAGATTCGGTCGCTAATTACCATGATAGCCAAAGGCGCATCTGGAGCAACATCGTATCCTTTTTCTTTGATCAGTCGGGCGCTGTCTTCTTCAGTTAACCAGTAAACTGAACGAACTTTTCCGCTATGAACGGGTTTATGGGTGCGAATTGGCAGGTCGTCATTGACGGCAAGTACTTGATTAGCAAGGCTCATTGCGACATTCCTATCATCTTAATCAAACGTCAGAAAGAGAAGATATTCAGCAAAATGTGGGCGCTGAATAAATCGAATGTGGGCATCATACCAGAACTATTTTAACTCGCCAGAGAAAAAGCAAACGTTTGCTTGTTTTCTTTAATACAAAAAAAGCCTCCTTAAAAAGGAGGCGAGATGCAGGATGGATAACGTCGAACTTATTAGTGGTACTTATTAACTCTGCCTTCGACGAAAAAGACTTCACACTGATAGCGCTGCGCCATGTCGCGTAACATAGATTGATTCATAAGTGCAATTTTATTTGATGCAACAACAGCACTGGCATTGCCTGATCGAATGGCTTTGATCACGATCTCGACTTCTGAAAGCTGTTGAGAAGGCTTCATTTGAATCACGTTTCTACAGCAAATATTAGAAGCAGTGAGTTGTTCAAAGTCTGGACGAGGGCAGTCTGCTGTAAACAAAATCCATTGTTTCTGCTGCGATAAAACAGCCAGCTTAGATAGAAGCTGATCCGAAACGGCCATGGGCTGAGTTGCTTGTGCCAATAC
>NZ_WXWT01000448.1:0-9590 GCF_009904725.1 Vibrio sp. V43_P6S15P86 | reverse complement strand
ATGTTAAGAGGTGTTTTGCTGTCGACAATTTATTTTTTCCTTCGCAATTATCCCTCCATCAAGCCCGTAATAGACGATTTTCTTCGATTTAAATTACGACCTTAGTCTAAATTGTCGACAATTTACTTGATTGTCGACACTTTGATCGACTACTTTATATTCAGGTTAAGAAATTGTAGACATTTTGATGTCGGTAACGTGAGTATCTGAGTATGAACTCTGAGTTGAAAACTCGTTATAAAGTACTGGGTTCTGAGAAAGAACACACCAAGTCAGAAACACTGACAGAAACACTGATTGAAGTCATTGTGAATGGCGATGTTAAGCCTGGCCATAAAATCTCGGAGCCTGAACTGGCGAAGAAATATCAAGTCAGCCGTGGTCCTTTGCGTGAAGCATTAATGCGTTTAGAGGGGCTAGGGCTCATTGAACGTATTCCTCATGTCGGGGCTAGAGTGACCACTTTTTCTCCAGAAAAGCTGATAGAACTCTATGCGGTTCGCGAAGCGCTAGAAGGTATGGCGGCAAGGTTAGCAGCGCGACATATTACGCAAGAAGAGCTCTTGAGCTTGGAAATGCTATTGTCGACACATTCTAAGCACATCGATCAAGTGGAGGGAGCCTCTTACTTCCATCAGCATGGAGATTTTGATTTTCACTATCGTATCATCCAAGCAAGCCGAAACAGCAAGCTGATTTCTCTGCTGTGCGACGAGCTTTACCACTTGTTACGCATGTATCGCTATCAGTCACCGCGCGCGCAATCTCGTCCAAATGAAGCGCTGACTGAACACAAATTCATTCTGGAAGCCATCCGTAATCGCGATGAAGAGCTTGCAGAAATGCTGATGAGAAGACACATCTCAGGAAGTCGGAAGCTCATCCAATCGCAAATTATACATACAGAAAGTTTAGACAAAGACTAGAAGGAATTCGTCATGAGCTTAACACCGGGAGCGAAGTTCAGACTCGCTATTGAACAAAACAATCCGCTACAAATTGTTGGCACCATTAACCCTTACTGCGCCATGATGGCGAAAAATTTGGGGCATCAAGCGATTTATTTGTCTGGCGGCGGTATTGCAAACGCGTCATACGGATTGCCGGATCTCGGTATTACAACATTGAACGACGTACTGGTCGATGTTGACCGCATCACTAACGCGTGTGATTTACCGCTATTGGTCGACATCGACACCGGTTTTGGAGGCGCATTTAATATTGCTCGCACGATCAAAGCAATGGAAAAGGCGGGTGCTGCTGCGGTTCATATGGAAGATCAAGTCGCACAGAAACGTTGTGGGCATCGTCCGAACAAAGCAATTGTGAGCCAGCAAGAGATGGTTGATCGCGTAAAAGCAGCGATTGACGCACGCAATGATGAAAGCTTCGTGATTATGGCTCGTACAGACGCGCTAGCTGTTGAAGGCATGGACAGTGCAATTGAGCGTGCGATTGCGTGTGTGGAAGCTGGCGCAGACATGATCTTCCCAGAAGCGATGACCAAGCTGGATCAGTACCTTCAGTTCTCAAACGCACTTGAGCAAGCAACTGGAAAGCACGTTCCTATTCTGGCGAACATTACCGAGTTCGGCGCAACGCCACTGTATGGCTGCGACGAGATTGCAAAAGCGAAAGTCGATATGGTGCTTTACCCGTTAAGTGCGTTCCGAGCCATGAACAAAGCCGCTGAAACGGTTTATAAGCATTTGCTAGAAGTGGGCAATCAGGAAGCTTTGGTTGATTCAATGCAAACACGCAAAGAGTTGTATCAGCACCTGAACTACCACGATTACGAAGACAAACTTGACCAGCTATTCTCTGAAGGAAAATAGCGGGAAAAGAAAAGATAGACGGAAGCCCAAGAAAAGATAATCGGAATTTATCTAATTCAATAACGTGAAATTCGTCTGGCTAAAACACGCTCCAAAGAGGGCAAAGCCAGACAGAAAAGGAGTTCAAACAATGTCTCAAACTGCAGAAAAGAAAGCAGAGTTAGGTGGTGCAGGCCTACGCGGTCAAAGCGCCGGAAGCACAGCTTTATGTACTGTCGGAAAAACGGGGACCGGTCTGACTTATCGCGGTTACGATATTACTGACCTTGCCAATAATGCTCAATTTGAAGAAGTTGCACATCTTCTGTTACGCGGTCACTTACCAACTCAGAAAGAACTGGATGCGTACAAGACACATCTCTTAAACCTTCGCGGCTTACCAGCTGAGCTTAAGCAAGCGTTAGAGCTTATTCCTGCTACTGCTCATCCAATGGATGTGATGCGTACTGGTTGTTCTGTGTTAGGAAACCTAGAGCAGGAAATGAGCTTCGATGATCAATTGCATTCGACGGAACGTATGCTGGCGCTTTTCCCAGCTATCATCTGTTACTGGTATCGTTTTAGTCACGATGGCGTTCGTATCGATACAGAAGATCAAACCGAAGACTGCATCGGCGGTTACTTTTTGCGATTGCTTACAGATAAAGAGCCATCAGCGCTACACAAGCAAGTGATGCACTGTTCCTTAATCCTTTACGCTGAACATGAATTCAACGCATCAACTTTTGCAGCGCGTGTTTGTGCATCAACGTTGTCAGACATTCATTCTTGTATCACGGCAGCAATCGGTACGCTTCGCGGGCCACTTCATGGCGGCGCAAACGAAGCAGCGATGGAAATGATTGAAGATTGGCAAACGCCAGACGAGGCGGAAGCGAACATCATGAAAATGCTGGCCAACAAAGACAAGATCATGGGCTTTGGTCATGCCATCTATCGCGAAAGTGATCCTCGTAACGCGTTGATTAAGCGCTGGTCTAGAGAGCTGTCACAGCAAGTCGGTGATACACATCTATATGCTGTTTCTGAGCGTGTGGAATCAGTGATGAAGCGAGAGAAAGGTCTGTTCTGTAATGCGGACTTCTTCCATGCATCGGCTTACCACTTCATGGACATTCCGACCAAACTGTTCACACCGATTTTCGTGATGAGCCGTTTAACTGGTTGGGCAGCACACGTGTACGAGCAACGCGCGAACAACCGCATTATTCGCCCAAGCGCAGATTACACAGGTCCAGATCATCAAGAATGGGTGCCTATCGAGAATCGCTAGCGCGAAGGTCAACGAGGGCATTATATGCTTTGGTTGACCACCTCCTTCCTTTGTCATTCTCTCTAGCAGAGGAAGGAGATCCTCTCATCACTGTGTTTCTGGAGCAATGGAAAACCTTGATGAAGGCAAGATGTAAAGACTGAATGGAAGCAAACCATGAACACAAATATTAATACCCAATATCGTAAGCCGCTTCCGGGAACTCAACTGGATTATTTTGATGCACGCGAAGCCGTCAATGCCATTTCTCCTGGAGCCTATGAAACACTCCCTTATACCTCTCGCGTGCTAGCTGAGCAACTGGTCCGTCGCTGTGACCCGAACACATTGACAGATAGCCTGAAACAGTTAATTGAACGCAAACGCGATCTTGATTTTCCTTGGTATCCAGCACGCGTTGTTTGTCATGACATTCTTGGTCAGACCGCTCTAGTCGATTTAGCGGGTCTGCGCGATGCCATTTCAGATCAGGGCGGCGATCCTGCAAAAGTGAACCCAGTGGTTGAGACACAATTGATCGTTGACCACTCTTTAGCGGTTGAACATGCGGGCTTTGACCCTGATGCCTTCGACAAAAACCGCGCGATTGAAGAGCGCCGTAATGAAGACCGATTCCACTTTATCGAGTGGTGCAAAACAGCGTTTGAAAACGTCAGCGTGATTCCAGCTGGGAATGGCATCATGCACCAAATCAACTTGGAAAAAATGTCTCCTGTGGTACAAGCAAAGCAGGGCATTGCCTACCCAGACACCTGTGTGGGTACGGACAGTCACACGCCTCACGTAGACGCTCTTGGTGTTATTGCGATAGGTGTCGGTGGTCTGGAAGCAGAAACCGTCATGCTTGGCCGACCATCAATGATGCGTCTACCAGATATTGTCGGTGTCAAACTGACGGGTAAACGTCAACCGGGCATTACCGCAACGGATATTGTCCTCGCGATTACTGAGTTTCTGCGTAATGAGCGTGTGGTATCTTCATATCTTGAATTCTTCGGAGAAGGCGCACGTGATCTAACGATCGGAGACCGCGCAACGATTTCAAACATGACACCAGAATACGGCGCAACAGCTGGCATGTTTTATATTGATGAGCAGACCATCAATTACTTGAAACTAACTGGTCGAGATGAAGAACAAGTTGCTCTAGTAGAAAATTACGCAAAACAAACCGGTCTTTGGGCAGACGATCTTGATAGCGCCGTTTACGAGCGTGTACTTGAGTTCGATTTATCATCAGTTAGCCGTAACTTGGCTGGTCCGTCAAACCCTCATCGTCGTTTACCAACTTCTGAGTTGGCACAGCGCGGTATTTCTGGAGCGTGGGAAGAGAAAGAAGGCGAGTTGCCAGATGGTGCAGTGATCATCGCTGCTATTACCTCATGTACGAATACCAGTAACCCAAGAAACGTGGTTGCTGCTGGCCTTGTGGCGAAGAAAGCCAACGAACTTGGTCTTGTACGTAAACCTTGGGTGAAATCGTCTTTTGCTCCGGGTTCTAAAGTTGCACGCTTGTATCTGGAAGAAGCGGGCTTATTACCAGAGCTAGAGAAGCTTGGCTTTGGCATTGTTGGTTACGCATGTACAACTTGTAACGGTATGAGTGGTGCGCTGGATCCAAAAATCCAACAAGAGATCATCGACCGTGATTTATATGCGACAGCGGTGCTTTCTGGTAACCGTAACTTTGATGGTCGAATCCATCCGTACGCCAAACAAGCTTTCTTGGCTTCACCACCATTGGTTGTCGCTTATGCGCTAGCGGGTACCATTCGTTTTGATATCGAGCGCGATGCACTGGGCACTGACCAACATGGCAAACCAATTTACTTAAATGATTTGTGGCCAAGCGATGAAGAGATCGATGCAGTTGTCGGTACTCATGTTAAACCTGAGCAGTTTAAGCAAGTTTACATTCAGATGTTTAAGCTGAATGATCAAGAGCAAAATCCCAACCCGCTGTACGACTGGCGTCCGATGAGTACCTATATCCGCCGACCACCGTACTGGGAAGGTGCGCTAGCGGGAGAAAGAACATTGTCTGGTATGCGTCCATTGGCGATTCTGGGCGACAACATCACCACTGATCACTTATCACCATCCAACGCGATTCTCGCAAGCAGCGCAGCAGGTGAATACTTAGCGAAAATGGGTGTGCCAGAAGAAGATTTCAACTCTTACGCGACTCACCGTGGTGACCACTTAACGGCGCAACGCGCGACCTTCGCTAACCCAAAGTTGTTCAATGAAATGGTGAAGGAAAACGGCGAAGTCGTGCAGGGATCTCTGGCGCGTGTAGAGCCAGAAGGGCAGGTGGTTCGTATGTGGGAAGCGATTGAAACCTACATGAATCGTAAACAACCATTGATCGTGGTGGCTGGCGCGGATTACGGTCAGGGTTCATCTCGTGACTGGGCAGCAAAAGGCGTTCGATTGGCGGGCGTAGAAGCCATCGTTGCCGAAGGCTTTGAGCGTATTCACCGTACTAACTTGGTTGGCATGGGCGTACTGCCGTTGCAATTCAAACCAGGTGTAAACCGTAATACGTTAGAACTGGATGGTACGGAACTTTACGACGTAGTTGGCGAGATTAAACCGGGTGCGGATCTGGCCTTGGTTATTACGCGTAGCAACGGCGATAAAGTTGACGTTCCTGTTACCTGCCGCCTAGACACCGCTGACGAAGTTCACGTGTACAACGCAGGCGGTGTTTTGCAGCGTTTCGCGCAAGATTTCTTGGCGCAATAAGGAGTGGGTATGGAAAGCAAAACTCCGAATCAAATGAGCCAAATCAAAGTGCCGGCGACGTATATGCGTGGCGGCACGAGTAAAGGGGTCTTTTTCAACCTCGACGATTTGCCACAAGAAGCGCAAGTGGCAGGCGAAGCTCGTGACAAACTCTTGTTGCGTGTTATCGGCAGCCCAGATCCGTACGCAAAGCAAATTGATGGCATGGGTGGTGCGACGTCAAGCACTAGTAAAACAGTGATTGTTTCGCGCAGTAGCCGCGACGATCACGATGTCGACTACTTATTCGGACAAGTATCGATTGATAAGCCATTTGTAGACTGGAGTGGGAACTGCGGTAACTTGTCTGCCGCTATCGGGCCTTTTGCTATCCATGCTGGCCTGATCCCGCAAGATCGTATTCCAGAAAATGGCATTATGACGGTGCGTGTTTGGCAGGTGAACATCAGCAAAACCATCTTGATTCACGTTCCAATTGTTAATGGTTTCGTCCAAGAAACCGGCGAGTTTGAGCTTGATGGCGTGACGTTTCCAGCCGCTGAGATTCAAGTCGATTTCGTTGACCCTTCTGATGGCGAAGGCAGCATGTTCCCAACTGGCAACTTAGTCGATGATTTGGTGGTGCCTGATGTGGGTACGTTTAACGCTACCTTTATCAACGCAGGTATTCCAACCATTTTCATTGATGCTGAGTCGATTGGTTACCAAGGCACGGAACTGCAAGATGACATCAACAACGATGATGCAGCATTGGCGATGTTCGAATCTATCCGTGCGCATGGCGCATTAAAAATGGGTCTGATTTCTGATTTAGAAGAAGCTCAAACACGCCAACATACGCCGAAAATAGCGTTTGTTTCTAAACCGAAAAGTTACCTGTCTTCAAGTGGTAAAGCCGTTAATGAGTCGGATATTGATGTGCTCGTTCGCGCGCTGTCGATGGGCAAGCTTCATCATGCAATGATGGGAACCGCAGCCGTTGCTATCGCTTCAGCGGCGTGTGTGCCGGGTACGTTGGTTAACTTGGCTGCTGGTGGCGGTGAAAAAGAGTCAGTGACTTTTGGCCATCCGTCAGGAACGTTAAAAGTTGGAGCACAAGCGAAGCAAGCTGAACAGGGCTGGGTGGTACACAAAGCCATCATGAGCCGAAGTGCGAGAATACTAATGGAGGGATTTGTGCGTGTACCCTCTGATGTCTTTGAGTGAAAAGAACGGTCTTTGAATAGAACGAGAGCAATGTCAGGACATACTGGAGGAAGCAATATGTCTTCATACGAAAAAGAATACTTATGGGCGAAGAATGAACCGGAGAGTTTTTGGCGCGCTCAAGCGGAGAATATCGATTGGTTCGAATCTCCTAAAACTATCTTGAAATCTGATGAGAACGGCATCGAACGTTGGTTCCCAGATGGAGTAATGAATACGTGCTGGTTAGCATTGGATTACCATTGCGAGCAAGGACGGGGTGATAATACGGCACTCATTTATGACTCGCCAGTAACCGGCAATAAAACCACGTATACCTATAGTAACCTGCTTGACCAAGTGGCAAAAATTGCCGGCATGCTGTCTGCCCAAGGCGTTGAAAAAGGCGACCGAGTCGTTATTTACATGCCGATGATTCCAGAAGCCGCAATGGCGATGCTAGCCTGCGCGCGTTTGGGGGCGATTCACTCCGTTGTATTCGGTGGTTTTGCACCTAATGAACTTGCTGTACGAATTGAAGATGCAGAGCCGAAAGTCATCATGACGGCGTCATGTGGGATTGAGATCAACAAAGTTATTCCATATAAGCCAATGGTAGACAAGGCCATTATGGACAGCCGATGGAAGCCTGAAAAAGTATTTATATTCCAGCGTCCTGAGTGCGAAGCCGATCTAAACCAAGAAAGAGATCTGGATTGGCAGCAAGAGTACAACCAAGCGTTGCCACACGGTTGTGTTCCGGTGTTAGCAACCGATCCGCTCTACATACTTTATACATCGGGTACGACAGGTAAGCCGAAAGGCGTTGTGCGTGATAACGGTGGCCATGCTGTCGCGATGAAGTACTCCATGAGCGCAATCTATAACATTCCTCAAGATGGCGTCTTTTGGGCGGCATCTGATGTGGGCTGGGTAGTAGGGCACTCTTACATTGTTTACGCTCCACTGATTCACGGTTGCACTACTATCCTATTCGAAGGCAAGCCCGTCCGAACACCGGATCCTGGCGCATTTTGGCGAGTGTGTGATGAATATAAAGTAGATGCGTTGTTCTCTGCACCAACGGCGTTTCGTGCGATTAAGAAAGAGGACCCGGAAGGCGAGCACTTAAAACAGTACGACTTGTCGAATCTGAAAACCATCTTTATGGCGGGAGAACGCCTTGACCCTCCGACACTGGAGTGGGTTCAGAGCAAAGCGGACAAGCCCATCATTGACCACTGGTGGCAAACCGAGACGGGCTGGGCCATCGCGGGCAACCCGACAGGTGTCGAAATGATGCCAGTTAAAGCGGGTTCTTCGACGAAGCCAATTCCGGGTTATCAGGTCGAGATTCTGAATGAACTTGGAGAGTCGGTCGGGCCTAACCAACAAGGTTTTGTCGCATTAAAACGTCCGTTGCCACCGAGTTGTCTGCCAACGGTTTGGCGTAACCATGACCGTTTTGAAACTGGTTACCTCAGCCAATTCCCTGGCTACTATGTGTCAGGTGATGGTGGCTATTTGGATGAAGACGGTTACCTGTTCATTATGGGACGTATTGATGACGTGATTAATGTCGCGGGGCATCGTTTATCGACAGGCGAAATGGAAGAAATTGTCGGTGGTCATCCGGCGATTGCGGAATGTGCAGTGGTGGGTATTCACGATGATCTGAAAGGGCAACTCCCACTTGGCTTTGTGGTACTTAAAGATGGTGTCAAAGTGGACGAGCTTGATCTTGAAGGTGAGCTTGTTGGCAAGGTACGTAGTGAGATCGGTGCAGTTGCCTGCTTTAAGCATGCATTGGTTGTAGATCGCTTACCGAAAACACGTTCGGGTAAAATTCTGCGCCGAACCATACGTCAAATAGCCGATGGTGAAAAATACACCGTTCCGTCAACGATTGATGACCCAAGTAGCTTGAACGAAATTGAACGAGTGTTAAGACGTTAATTAAAACTCAATTCTAACTAACCCCTGATCCTCGAACTCTGTAGGTTGGTTCTGCCTCTGTACGCTTATTAAGTGCAGGGGCTTTTTTGTTTGTAGATAGCGTAAACGTCTCGTGCAGGCAATTTTGTGACTTGCCAATACTGCATTTTCCTCACAAACTACAGCCATTCAATTTTTAGTGACCCTTTGTATGACCACGTTTGTAATTAAATCTGCGTGTTTTAGCGACCTTGAGTCGCTCAACGACCTTATGTTTGAGCTGCATGATGAGCATCATCTTCAATCTCCTGAGCTGTTCAAAACTGCAGAGGAGATAGAGCAAGAAAAGAGTATTGCTCGATACATTGATGATCCTGAATGTCTTGTTTATGTAGCAAAACAAGGAGATGAAATTATTGGTTTTATCTCTGGTCATTTCTGTGAACTTGTTTCTACCGTCAGTCAGCCGGTTATGATGGGAAGTGTGGATGAGCTCTATGTGTTACCTGAGTTTCGGAAACAAGGCACGGCTCAGGCATTGATTAACAAAATTGAGTCAACGTTCTCTGATTACGGTGCAAAACAGATGTTTGTTGAAGTATGGCACTTTAACC
>NZ_WXWT01000172.1:0-9614 GCF_009904725.1 Vibrio sp. V43_P6S15P86 | reverse complement strand
CCCTTTTCTTCCTCGCTAGAGTGAACTCGAAATTTGGTGTAGACCAATTAGCCTATTCTGATGGAAATCGAGATGAAAAACGAATACCTACTACTGACTCCAGGTCCTCTATCTACTTCTGAAACGGTACGTGAAGCCATGCTAAAAGACTGGTGTACTTGGGATGATGAATACAACAAAGACATTGTAGAAGTGATCCGCACTAAGCTTGTAAAACTGGCGACTCAACAAGACGGCTACACCAGCGTGCTCATGCAAGGTAGCGGCACCGCATCAGTAGAAGCGACGATTGGCAGCGCCATTGGCAGAGATGGAAAGTTGTTGGTAGTCGACAACGGTGCTTACGGTGCGCGTATCGCTCAGATCGCTGATTACCTAAATATTCCATGCCATGTAGTTTCCCCAGGCGAAACATCACAGCCACACTTGAACGAGGTGGAAACTGCATTGGCATCGGATCCTGCTATCACACACGTGGCGATTGTTCACTGTGAGACAACCACTGGCATGCTTAACCCAATTGAGGCATTTGCTTCTGCAGCTAAAGCGCACGGCAAAGTGGTGATTCTGGATGCCATGTCGAGCTTTGGTGGCATTCCTATCGATATCGCAGAGCTTGGCATCGATTTTATGATCAGCTCTGCAAACAAATGTATTCAAGGCGTACCGGGCTTTGGCTTTGTGATTGCAAAACAAACTGAGCTCGAAAAGTGCCAAGGTCAGGCACGTTCTTTGAGCCTTGATCTTTACGACCAATGGCACTGCATGGAAGTGAATCGCGGCAAATGGCGTTTCACGTCTCCTACGCACACGGTGCGCGCTTTCTACCAAGCATTGCTAGAGCTAGAACAAGAAGGCGGCATTGAAGCGCGTCATCACCGTTACCAAACTAACCAGAAAACACTGGTTGCAGGTATGCGTTCTCTAGGTTTCGAGCCACTACTAAGTGATGATCTTCACTCGCCAATCATCACTTCTTTCTACTCTCCAACGCACAGTGATTACCAGTTCAAAGCGTTCTACACACGTTTGAAAGAGCAAGGTTTTGTGATTTATCCGGGTAAGGTATCGAACGCAGATTGCTTCCGTATCGGCAACATTGGTGAAGTTTACCCAGCAGATATCGAGCGCTTAATCGGTGCGATTGAAAAAGCAATGTATTGGCAAGTTGTGTAAAGCAGCCTTCTGATTAAGAGAGCGTTATGACTCAGAATATCAAACCGACCCATTTCCGCAGCGAAGGCGATGTCAACACGACACCAGCGCGCCAAGCTTGGAATGCATCGATGGACGACGAACGCACGCAAGCATTATTGAAGCGTGATTCGGAAGTCTTTCTTCATCAAGCCATGTCGACGCCTTGCTTAGATACCTTGGAAGCAGCAGAAGGCATCTACATCCAAGATGCCACGGGCAAAAAGTACATGGATTTCCATGGCAATAACGTCCACCAGTTGGGCTACGGTCACCCGCATGTGATGAAACGCGTGCAAGAGCAAATTGCCAAACTGCCGTTTTCACCACGTCGTTTTACCAACGAGACCGCGATTGAATGTGCCGAAAAGCTCACCCAAATCTGTGGCGGTGAATTGAATCGTGTGCTGTTTGCTCCGGGTGGCACATCTGCGGTTGGTATGGCTCTTAAATTAGCACGCCACATCACGGGCAACTACAAGGTGGTCTCTCTGTGGGATTCCTTCCACGGCGCATCGTTGGATGCCATCTCAGTAGGTGGTGAAGCGTGTTTCCGTCAAGGCATGGGACCATTAATGGCAGACGTTGAGCGCATTCCACCAGCCGTATCTTACCGAGGCGCTTTCCCAGTTGCCGACGGTAGCGATGTGCATTATGCCGACTACCTTGAGTACGTGATTGAGAAAGAAGGCGGCGTGGGCGCGTTTATCGCAGAAGCGGTTCGTAATACCGACGTACAAGTGCCGAGTAAAGCCTACTGGAAACGCATCCGCGAAATCTGTGACAAACACAATGTCATGCTGATCATCGACGACATCCCTAACGGTATGGGTCGCAGCGGTGAATGGTTTACCTACCAAGCCTACGACATCGAGCCAGATATGCTCTGCATCGGTAAAGGTTTGGGCGGAGGCTTAGTGCCTATCGCAGCCATGGTAACCAAAGACAAATACAACACCGCCGAGCAAATCTCCATGGGTCACTACACTCATGAGAAAAGTCCTATCGGTTGTGCTGCAGCACTGGCAACCATGGAAGCCATTGAGCAAGACGGCTTGCTAGATAAAGCCAAAGCCGACAGCCAGTTCATGCGTGAAAAACTGCTAGAGATGAAAGCTAAATACCCAGTGATTGGTGATGTGCGTGGCATCGGCATGTTATGGGGCATTGAGCTGGTCACTGACCACGAAAGCAAATCGCGCGCGTATGACGAAGCGGAAGCTGTGCTGTACCAATGCCTCAACAATGGCGTGAGCTTCAAGGTATCGCAAGGCAATGTGGTTCAACTTAGTCCACCGCTGATCATCACTCGAGAACAACTGACAGAAGCTTTAGCGATATTCGAAGAAGCCATCGCCAAAGTATGTAAAGACTTTAACTACTTCTGACCTCAACAAAAACCAATTTATCCTGAGCGCGGTTCCAACGTGTAGGCAAGCGCTCTGGCAAGCAAGAAAAAGGATTGAACATGAGCAACTCACCAATTCAAGCAGTGATCTTTGACTGGGCTGGCACTATCGTCGATTTCGGCTCTTTCGCGCCAACCAGCATCTTTGTGGAAGCGTTCAAGCAAGGCTTTGATTTCGATATCGACCTTGAAGAAGCGCGCGAACCAATGGGGCTTGGTAAGTGGGATCACATCCAAGCAGTGGGTCGTATTCCTGCCGTTGATAAGCGTTGGAATGAGAAGTTTGGTCGCTCAATGACCAGCGAAGACATCGACGCTATCTACGCAGCATTTATGCCTCTGCAAAAAGCAAAAGTGGCTGACCACGCAGACCCAATCCTTAATGCGATTGAAGTTGTGAACGGTCTGAAAGACAAAGGCATCAAGATCGGTTCTTGTTCTGGTTACCCCCGCGAAGTGATGGACGTATTGATTCCAGTGGCAGCGGATTACGGCTACAAACCAGATTACGTGGTAGCAACGGATGACCTACCACAAGGTGGTCGCCCTGCACCATTTATGGCACTGAAAAACGTGATTGAGCTGAATGTTACCGACGTTAATGCGTGTATCAAAGTGGATGACGCCGCACCGGGCATTGATGAAGGTCATAACGCAGGTATGTGGACCGTTGGTTTGCTGCTTTCTGGTAACGAAGCGGGTCTGACATTTGAAGAATACCAAGCTGCAGACGAAGCAACCTTAGAGAAAGCTCGTGAAAAAGCACGCGCGAAGTTTATCAAGAGTGCACCTCACTACTTAATCGACACCATCTCCGATCTGCCAGAGGTGATCGTAGATATCGAACAACGCCTAGCCGCGGGCGAACGTCCGTAGTTTTCGCTCGCGAATTCAGAATGTAAAAAGCCTCTCCATATTGAGAGGCTTTTTACATTTATGGAAAGAAGAAGTGTCAGTTAATCGCAGTACTTGCTCGACGCTTTAGCTTAAAGCCCATACTGGTTGGTCTTTCTTCTGGCTCACCTTTGATGGCATGCAACAGTTTTTCTGCCGCCTTGGTGCCCATGCGCTCGTAATCAAATTCTGCCGATGTCAAACTTGGGTAAGCATGCTCCCCCATAGAAGAGCCTTCAAGGCAAATAATGGCAATGTCGGTCGGGACTTTGAGCACGCGGCGATGGCACTCAAAGAGCGCACCAATTGCTATCTCCTCATGGCTACACACCAAAGCATTCAAGCTTGAATCGCGCAGCAATAACTTCGCCAATCCTTCCGCACCCAATTGTGAAGATGGCGCTTCATGAGTCGTTAGAAAATGATCTGGGGTGAGATAGTTTTCAATCATCGCACTTTGCCAACCGTGTAACTGGCGTTGCAACGTTGAGTGATTCCCGCGCGCCCCAATAAAACCAACGTTCTTAAAACCTTGTTCAATCAGGTGTCTGGTACAGGCCTTACCCACTTCGAAGTGATCCACGCCAATGTTGAGATAACTGGCCTTTGAGCTCAGTTCGGTAATCTCTAACACTGGCGTATTTGATGCCTCTAACAGTTGATGCGTTCGCTGACTATGCTCACTTCCAAACAGTACCACGCCCGCAGGACGGCTCTCTAAAAAAGTCGAAAGCAACTTTTCTTCTTGCTCAATCGAGTAGTCGCTGTAACCCAGTAATAATTGATAACCCGCTTTGTTTAACGCCTGTTGGAAGCTTGGTAAGAAATGCGCGCATGCTTTTTCAAACAGTGACGGAATGATAAGAGCGATGGAATAACTTTCTGCAGATGCGAGTGCCCCTGCGGCTTTGTTCGGGATATAGCCGAGCTCATCAACCACTTGTTGAATTTTTTCTCTCAGCTTATCGGATACCAGCTCTGGCGTTCGTAATGCTCGCGACACCGTCATAGTGCCTACGCCGGCTTTTTTAGCGACGTCCGCCAAGGTGACATTGCCAGTACTTCTTCGTTTGCGAGGTTCGCTCATTGTTTTTATTTAATGTTCTCTAATTTCAGCTGCGACATCTTATCACAGCGCTTTAATGGTTTTGATATTAGCGCATTAGAACTCGAACACCAGCACATGAAACTTCGATGCCTGATAAAAATGATAGCGCTATCACAATTAATGGTAGCGCTATCAGATAGCGCTACCATTTGTGATCACTCTCAGGTTTTTATGGCAAATTGATCGATAAAGTACGCAGCAACAAAACAACAAATCGGAAACATTCCAATGCTACGTGAACTGATTACCTCTGATGTCATTCGCATCCATTCTGACGCAACCGACTGGAAAGATGCGATCAGCAAATCTTGTGAAGCTTTGATTGAAAATGGCGCGATAGAACCAAGTTACGTTGAGGCAATTTACCGCTCGCACGAAGAGCTTGGTCCTTACTACGTGGTAGGTCCGGGCATGGCGATGCCACACGCTCGCCCTGAAGATGACGTTAACCGCTTGTCATTGGCGATCACGGTGATCCAAAACGGCGTCAACTTTAACTCTGAAGAAAATGACCCAGTAAAAATGCTGGTCACGCTAGCGGCAACGGACAGTAATAGCCACGTTGATGCGATTTCGAAACTGGCGGAATTGTTTATGAATGAAGAGCATGTAGAGGCCATCTGCAACGCTCAAAGCAAAGAAGATGTTCTTGCGATCATCGATAAATACTGAGTTTTACTCCTGACATACCCCATTCACAAATGGGTATACCCCCTATAAAAAAGAAAAGGTCTGAATTATGAAAATTATGGTTGTTTGCGGTCACGGTCTTGGTACTAGCCTAATGATGGAAATGAGCATCAAAAGCATCGTAAAAGAATTGAACGTCGATGCCGCTGTAGATCACATCGATCTTGGCTCAGCAAAAGGCACAAGTTGCGACATTTTCATCGGCACAAAAGACATTGCAGAACAGTTGGAAGCACTTGGCGTTGAACCACGTATCGTAGCGCTTGATAACATGGTCGACAAAGTCGCAATGAAAGAGCGTTTATCTGTGGCACTTCAAGAGCTTGGCGCTCTATAAGGTGGCGTTATGGAATTCTTCAGTTTCTTAATGAACGATGTCCTATCAGAGCCAGCAGTTCTGGTCGGTCTCATCGCCCTAATCGGCTTAATTGCCCAGAAAAAACCGGTCACCGAGTGCATTAAAGGCACGGTAAAAACCATTCTTGGTTTCATCGTGCTTGGCGCAGGTGCAGGCTTAGTTGTGAGCTCGCTAGGCGACTTCGCGACCATTTTCCAACACGCTTTCGGCATTACAGGCGTGGTTCCAAACAACGAAGCTATCGTCTCTATCGCGCAAGAAGCGTTTGGTAAAGAGATGGCGATGATCATGTTCTTCGGTATGTTAGTGAACATCTTGATCGCTCGCTTCACGCCATGGAAATTCATCTTCCTAACCGGTCACCACACGCTATTTATGTCGATGATGGTAGCAGCGATTCTGGCATCTAGCGGCATGAAAGGTGTTCCACTGATCGCGCTTGGATCTGTGGTTGTGGGTTCTGTAATGGTGTTCTTCCCTGCGATCGCTCACAAGTACATGAAGCAAGTTACAGGTTCTGACGACGTTGCGATTGGTCACTTCTCTACCCTTTCTTACGTGCTAGCTGGCTTTATTGGCAGCAAGTTCGGTAACAAAGAACACTCTACTGAAGAGATGAATGTCCCTAAAAGCTTGTTGTTCTTGCGCGATACGCCAGTGGCGATCTCTTTCACCATGGGCATCATCTTTGTGGTGACGTGTTTGTTCGCTGGCGGTGATTTTGTCCGTGAAGTCAGTGGCGGTAAACATTGGTCTATGTTTGCGCTAATGCAATCCATCACATTTGCAGGTGGTGTGTACGTTATCCTGCAAGGTGTACGTATGGTTATCGCAGAAATCGTTCCTGCATTTAAAGGCATCTCAGACAAACTGGTTCCAAACGCAAAACCTGCACTGGATTGTCCGGTTGTGTTCCCATACGCACCAAATGCGGTATTGGTGGGCTTCCTATCGAGCTTTGCAGCCGGTCTAGTGGGCATGTTCCTGCTGTACGTGATGGGGCTTACTGTGATTATCCCTGGTGTAGTTCCACACTTCTTTGTGGGTGCGGCTGCGGGTGTATTTGGTAACGCAACAGGTGGTCGTCGCGGCGCAATTCTAGGTGCGTTTGCACAAGGTCTACTGATTACTTTCCTACCTGTCTTCCTAATGCCAGTACTGGGTGATCTTGGCTTTGCAAACACAACATTCAGTGATGCTGACTTCGGCATTGTAGGTATCCTACTTGGCCTGATTGTGCGCTAAGCTTTTATTCTTATGAATGCAGAATTAGGCTCGTCGGCTTTCATCTCTCAAAGGCTCTAGCAGGAAAAGCACTCAAACAAAACGCCCCTCACGTGAGGGGCGTTTTTCATATTGAGGCTATCTTATTGAGACAACAACTTTCTCGTTGGTTCTTGCTCGGTGTATTCAACGGATTCATTACCAGATAGCTTATCGACGTCCGCTTGTTCGCCGCTCACCACCAGTACCTGTTGCTTCACCAACGCATCAACCACTTTAAGGTTATGTTGACGAAGAAGCGCTCTCACTTCGCTCTCTTTCCCTTTATGATACTTAACAAAGTAACGCGTAGGTTGTTGATCAGCTTGTTCAGAACGTTCATCCACGAGCGGAAATCCTTGATTGTTCGCCAAGCTGGCCGAGCTTAGTCCGATTGCCAATAGTGCGGTAGCACTCACCGCAGACAAAGAAAGTAAGGTCAACTTCTTCATAGCCACTCCTTATTGAAAAGTCAGAGTCCAACTGTTGATTGTGCCTGTGTCTCTTCTGGCACTGTCTACCGCTTTTAGTTCCCAAGAACCTTGTGATTCAAAACCAGAGAAATCCGCTTGGAAAGTGGCTTTGATATCGTTAGCGCTGCCGCCAGTATTATCGTGAAGCACGACTTCTCCACCAGTCGGTGAAGTTAGCGTCACTCGTAGGTCACCGATGTAAGTGTGGCTAATATCAACGTCAATACTTACTGTACCTGAATCACCAGAGCGATCGACATCTACTGCGCTGATTGCGCCAGAAGATTTGTTGTCAGGAATCGCAACAGGGCTGGTGTTTGAGAAGCTAGAGTCCGAAGAGCTACCGCCACCGTCAGGACCGTTACAGCCCGCATCCAAGAACAGTTTCGCCGCTTCCGCATTCACTAGGCCGTGACCTGTGCGGTTGTCTCGTCCAGCGACATCAATGTCTGTTGCCGTTTGAACTAGGGCATTACGTACTTGCGCTGCTGTACACGTTGGGTGGTAACTCCACACCAAGCCTGCTACGCCAGTTACATGAGGTGTTGCCATCGATGTACCATTGTAGTACTCGTAATCTTCACCAGAGGTAGTTGAAACCGTAATTTCTTGACCTACATACCCCAGCAACTCTTGACCAAATGCACGGTCAACCGTCACCGAAACCATACGATAAGCGTTGTTTGTGTCAACCAAGAATGGGTTTTGTAAACCAGGTAGTTCAGAGTTGCTGTATACGATTGCCGCTCGTGCACCTGCATTGTAACAAGCTTGAACTGCATCCACTTCTGGGTAGTTACCTGAAGACTGGTTGCCAATACGCTCAGTCAAACAAATTTTGCCCGACATATCACCACAGTTAAAGTTACCGCCAGATACATCACAGCTATCTAGCATTGCTGTTACTGAACCAACGATTGGATCTGGCACATACGAAGAGCCGTTATTAATCAAACGATTGTGAGGGACAATGCCGCGATCAAATTGGCTTACGCCATTCAAGGTAATATCAGAAAGTTTACCTTCGCCTACCGTAACCGTTGATAAGATCGCCACACCTGGGCCAGAGATCTCAACTTGATCAGTAGATTGCGAGAACGCCGCATGATCATTTTGGTTATCGACAGCAGCAACAGACATAACTGAATCGTAAGAAGCTGGGTAGCTGTGTGCGGTGTTACCGTCATTACCAGCTGCGGCGATTAGCAGAACGCCTTGATCGTAAATGTTTTGCAGTGCATTTTGCTCAGTTCGGCTTGATTGACTACCACCAAGACTCATGTTCACAACGTTGGCACCATTATCTGCACACGTTTGGATCGCTTTAACAAGTCCAGATGAGTAACCCCAACCTGATTCGTTAAATACTTTCACGATGTGCAAATTCACATTCTGGTTTGGCATCACACCCTTCACACCTTCGGTGTTGGCAATCGCTGCGATAGTACCTGCAACGTGAGTACCGTGGGCGTTATTGTTACCCGGATCGCTCCATGATCCTGTACCACTATCGTTGGTACCTGCAACACGGTTACCGCTTAGGTCGTTGTGCGAGATGTCGTACCCTGAATCGATAATACATACAGTGCGATTACCAGCATTGAAGTCGTCTAACTGTTGAGCATTAACCGCTTCATAACCCCACGGGGTAGTTTCGCTGAGCAAATAGCGAGGCGGATCGACTTCGACATATTCCACATCACTGCGATTACGAAGTGGTTCTAAGTCATCACCATCCAACTCAACGCTGTAAATGGCGCGATTACCTAGTTTTTCCACCTTACGTGCCTTCACCTGTTCTAAAACAGACTCCTGCGCGATTCGTGGTCCCCAAAAAGAGTTACCACCCATTGAAGATCGGCTGACTGCATCTTCTTTGAATTTGACGATGTACTTCGTCGGTAACTTAGATTCATCAAATCCCATTGGTGGAGCCGCAAACGCTGACATAGAAGTGGTCAGTGCTATCGCTACGGCAGACAACGAAAATAAGCCTTGTTTTTTACTTGTTGTGTAGTGCATTTGCCCTATTCCTTATTTGAGCTAATTTTTATTCACTATATTCTCATGAAAAGTCATCACCATGATGTTCGCATGAGAGCTTCAGCTATAGTTTATAGGCCAAAAATGCCAAACAATTTGTTTCATGAATATACAACTTTGTACAAAAGATCATTCAATAAACATTTTTAGTTAACATCAAAAATCATAAACAAAACCTTATAA
>NZ_WXWT01000299.1:0-9646 GCF_009904725.1 Vibrio sp. V43_P6S15P86 | reverse complement strand
TAATATATGTTAGGTTGCATATGTGTTAATTCACCATTATTCTTTGCGCCCTAAGTCTATTGTCGAGGAATTTGTATCATGCCTTTAGTCTCTTGCCCTGTGTGTGAGAAACAAATCTCAAAGCGCGCTCACGCATGTCCAGGATGCGGAGAGCCAGACCCGCTGCACCACCTAGCTAAGTCAAAATTTATGTCGATGGTGTTTTGGATACTGGTGTTGGTTGGAACTGCGTATGCCGCATGGTTCTATATTTTGCCTATGGTCATTGAATCATTGCGCTATCAGTAGTCGTTGGTTGAGCTGTCATAAAAATGCCGTAGAATGACCTCGTACTTTGTGAGGAGACGATGTCGTGAAACTATTTTTTGCCTCAGATCTGCATGGCTCTTTGCCAGCAACTAAAGAAACTATTGAGCTATTTTTAGCCTCTGGTGCGGAGCACCTGATTTTGTTGGGGGATACGCTAAACCACGGGCCAAGAAACCCGATTCCAGAAGGTTACAACCCACCGCAGGTGGCGGAGCTATTGAACCAATACAGTGATCAAATTATATCTGTGCGTGGTAACTGCGATAGTGAAGTGGACCAAATGTTATTGAAGTTTCCAATGATGATGGATTACTCGTGGGTGCTACTTGAATCTGGCAAGAGAATCTTTTTGACTCATGGTCACTTGTACAACTCTGAAAAACGGCCGCCACTGCGTGAAGGTGATATCATCGCCCACGGTCATACGCATGTTCCTGTCGCAGAGATGCAAGATGGAGCCATTATATTTAACCCAGGCTCGATGACATTTCCACGTAATGGTTTACCAAGAAGCTTTGGTACTTTAGAAGACAATACGCTAACGGTAAAAACGCCAGGAGGCGAAGTCTTAGCACAAACCATGATTTAACGGTTTTACTAAGTAAAAAATAGGGAGCGAATTGCTCCCTATTTTGTGTCTGAATGTCCTAAATCGCGTTCTGGGTCGATAATGTCTCTAACGCGCTGTTTTAGCACCTTGGCTTCAGGAAAGCCGCTGTCTTTTTTCCGTTCCCAAATTTGCTGGCCATTACAGAAAATTTCGAAGCGACCACCTGTGTCCGGGTGTAAGCTGATTGTTTCTATTTCTTCGCTAAAAGTATGCAGTAATTCTTGCGATAGCCAAGTTGAACGCAACATCCAGTTGCATTGGCGGCAGTAATAAATATCAATGATTGCTTTATCCATGAAACTTTCCTTTTAATCTTTTTAAACCAGCAACTTGATGCCCACGGCAAACGTGAGAATTTCGAATGCAACTTTAATCACTCTGTTACTGTATCGAGTCGCGGCCCATGCGCCTAAACTGCCGCCTAGAAAAGAGCTTAACAATAAAACAGGTAACCAAGCCCAGTGAATAGGGGCCCCTGCCTGTACGACGGCAATGCCTCCAATGCCATTCCAAAACAGGCCGACACAAATCATGGTGTAAGCAACGGCTTGTTTGTAGTCGTAACCAAACCAGCGCACCAAAAATAGTGTCACGAGCAAACCAGAACCTGCGGTAAGAGATCCGTTAATGATGCCGATAAACAGTAAGCCAATTCCACCAATAACCCAACCGATAGGATGACGGTTACGTATTACTTCAGCTTGGCCTAGCGATGTCTTAAATCGCGAGTAGATACCTAGCGCTAGGATCATCGTACCGAGCATCTTTTCCGCGATACCATCAGGGATCTGTACAATTAAGTTAGCCCCTAAAATCACACCAATACTACCGGACAAGATAAGGTAGAGCGCGATTTTCCATTTAATAGTGCCTGATCTTAAATGCGTGCTTGCTGCGCCTAAGCCTAAAGCGACCGAAGCCACCTTATGTGTGCCTAGCGCAACGGAGAACGGTAAGCCGAGAAAGATGAGTAAAGGGAATTGAAGCAAGCCTGCTCCGCCACCAGAAAGTGAAGCCAGCGTGTTGGCGATTAGTGAACCGAAAAAAAGGGTAAGGGTATCTAGCCAATCCATAAGCAAAACAAAGGGGGCGTCTTGCCCCCTTATCATCCAATCAAAATTAGTTTTTAAACAGTACCGAAGAACCGTGGTTCAAGCTAGTGAGCAATAGTGTTTTTTCGTTCACGACGTCAATACGACGACTTTGCTCCGCATCTAGCTTAAAAATTTGAGTAATCAAACGTAGCTGTGCTTCGGAAAAGTCTTTTGATTGAGAAGATGAAATATCTTTAAACTCCGAAGGCGAGACCAACAAATAGTTGTCACTTACTTCCCAGCGGCCTTTTTCCGAGATATTTATCGTTGATTCTGCGGTTGAACCTTGAGCGAATAGTTTTATATTTGCTACGCGAATATAGTCACCATTAGGGAGATATTTTACGTTTGATTCAACATTAACTCGGCGTAGTGGGCCGACAGTATCGTCAGGCAAGCTGTCTGTAATAACCGTCACCATGGTTGACTGCCACTCATTGGCAGTGAGGACCTGTTCCACTTTTAGGTCGCTACCCCAATATAACCAACCACTGAAAAGAACGGATACGGCCAAAACCGCAGATGCTAATTTTATCTTCATTCTGGCCTCCTTATTTACAGATATCGGTTGGGTCATTTTGACCAGCGAAAATACGCAATGTCACGTTCTCATATGAATGTTGACTGTCGTGAATGTAGTTCAGAATCAGCTGATTGTTCTGGCCACCTGTAGCAATGACTTCTACCGGCATTGAATCTTCTGCATGGTATTTTACGTAGCGTTCAATGCACTGCTCAATGGACGGCAACCAACTATTGATTTGCGGGTGGTTCACTGGCGTCATCACAGGTACATTTTGATACTCACCAATCTGACGGAATTGGGATTCTGCAGGATTGGTGAAGAGCAATACACAAATAGGAAGCAGCAGAGACAAAAGAACGATCATACGCGGCAGCCAGTTATTAGTGTTAGCTGCTGGTTTTGGCTGTGCCTTAGGTAGTTCTACTTGAGGCTCTACTTCAGTCGTGGTGTCTGCCGCCGCTTCTGTTGACGGCGCGTCACTTGTTTCTATTTCCGCAGCGTGCGCTTCATTTTCAGAAGTGGCTTCTTCAACGTCAGTATTAGAGTCAGCAGATAATGGGCTTAAGCGTTCCACTGAACAAATGAGTTGATAACCGCGTTTAGGAACCGTTTTAACAAACTCTGGAGATTTTGTTGAGTCCTTCAACATCTTACGCAGAGTAGAGATCGCTTGAGTCAGGCTTGAGTCATCCACCTCAAAACCTTGCTCACGCCAAACAAACTCGTGAAGCTCGTTACGGGTTAAAACTTCGTTTGGTCTCTCTGCCAACATCAGAAGTATACGGCTTTCGTTGCTTCCTAATCGTACAACGTCGTTGCCGTTTTGTTGGTCAGCGAGCGAATTACTATTTGGATCAAAGGTGAACCTTTGAGCAAGTAGAAATTTGGTGCCGATGTTAGTCATTTAGTTCTTCTTAGATGGATGATGTTGTAATTATAGTGATTTATGTCACAAAATTACCGAAGCGCATGGAGTGCGCACGACATTTTAGATGCTTTTAGGCTGGTAGGATAATTAAATTTTTCTAAAAAAACACCGTTTTTAGCAATATTGACCTTGAATTTACATTTGTCAGCCACATGTTAAATGACATCTCAGTAAGGTAATTTCAAGGGGAAAGTCACAAACTTATCTTCATGAAAAAGCCAATTAGTTTAGATGTTATGGAGCACACATGAGCGAAACCGTATCTCAAAACAAAGAAACTCGTGGTTTTCAATCAGAAGTAAAACAACTACTGCATTTAATGATCCATTCTCTTTATTCAAATAAAGAGATCTTTTTGCGCGAGCTGATTTCTAACGCATCAGATGCATCGGACAAGCTGCGCTTCCAAGCGCTATCTAACCCAGACTTATATGAAGGTAATGCAGACCTTTGCGTGAAACTGTCGTTTGATGAAAGCGCAAATACCTTAACCATTTCTGATAACGGTATCGGTATGAGCCGCGATGATGTGATTGAGCACTTAGGTACGATCGCAAAATCCGGGACCGCGGAGTTTTTCTCAAAGCTGTCTGAAGAGCAGAGCAAAGACTCTCAGCTTATTGGTCAGTTTGGTGTTGGCTTCTACTCTGCGTTTATCGTTGCTGATGCCGTCACCGTACGCACTCGTGCTGCGGGCCTAGCCGCTGATGAAGCAGTACAATGGCACTCAGCCGGTGAAGGTGAGTACACCATCGAAAACATCACTAAAGAATCGCGTGGTACTGATATCATTCTTCACATGCGTGAAGAAGGTAAAGAGTTCCTAAATGAATGGCGTCTACGTGATGTGATCAGCAAGTACTCGGATCACATTGGCATCCCAGTTTCCATCCAAACTGTTGTTCGAGATGACGAAGGCAAAGAAACGGATGAGAAGAAGTGGGAGCAAATCAACAAAGCCCAAGCACTGTGGACGCGTAATAAATCGGATATCTCAGATGAAGAGTATCAAGAGTTCTACAAGCACGTATCACATGACTTTGCCGAACCATTGGTTTGGAGCCATAACCGTGTAGAAGGGAAAAACGATTACACGAGCTTGCTTTACATCCCATCTAAAGCGCCATGGGATATGATGAACCGCGACCACAAATCAGGCTTGAAACTGTACGTACAACGCGTGTTCATTATGGACGATGCAGAGCAGTTCATGCCGTCTTACCTACGTTTTGTACGTGGTTTAATAGACTCCAATGATCTGCCACTCAACGTATCGCGTGAGATCTTACAAGATAACAAAGTGACTCAGTCTCTACGTAATGCTTGTACTAAGCGTGTGCTAACGATGTTAGAGCGCATGGCTAAGAATGATGAAGAGAAATACCAATCATTCTGGAAAGAGTTTGGCCTTGTGATGAAAGAGGGTCCGGCAGAAGACTTTGCAAACAAAGAGAAAGTTGCAGGCCTATTGCGCTTTGCTTCAACTGAAGTGGATTCTGCGGAGCAAACCGTGGGTCTAGCTGCTTACGTTGAGCGCATGAAAGAAGGTCAAGATAAGATCTACTACTTGACGGCAGACAGCTATGCAGCTGCGAAAAACAGCCCTCACTTAGAGCAGTTCAAAGCGAAAGGCATTGAAGTTATCTTGATGTACGATCGCATTGATGAGTGGCTGATGAACTACTTAACTGAGTTTGACGGCAAGCAGTTCCAGTCAATCACAAAAGCTGGGCTCGATCTAAGTCAGTTTGAAGATGAAGCAGAAAAAGAGAAGCAGAAAGAAACTGAAGAAGAGTTTAAGTCGGTTGTAGAACGCACGAAGTCTTACCTAGGCGATCGTGTGAAAGAAGTCCGTACGACCTTTAAACTCGCGTCTACACCTGCTGTTGTGGTAACGGACGACTACGAAATGGGCACTCAAATGGCGAAGCTTCTTGCAGCGGCGGGTCAGGCAGTGCCAGAAGTGAAGTACATCTTTGAGCTAAACCCTGAGCACGAGCTGGTTAAGCGCATGGCTGACGAAGCGGATGAAGAGGCATTTGGTCGTTGGGTAGAAGTCCTGCTTGGTCAAGCAATGCTTGCAGAGCGAGGCTCAATTGAGGACCCAACGGAGTTCTTAGGAGCTGTTAATAAACTTTTGACTAAGGTGTAATAACCTCAGTACATCAAAAAGCTCGCATTTCGCGAGCTTTTTGTTTGTTGTCGCAAAATTTTGCATCTCAGGTGTTGAGTTAATAATCAATAGGGCGTGAAAGAGGGTATCGTTAACATTCTTTAGTCTTAATACACTCTTTGCGCGGTGAACCTGTGATAGAATCTGCGACTTGAATGTGAGTAATAAGGCGTGTATTTTTGCTCGCCTATATACGTTATACCGAAACTTATCGTTGCGAGTGCTTCTCGGGTTTGATGTCTAAGAAGCCCAGCTATTGTGAGCTTCGGTATAAATCTTAAATATTAAAGAGGATAAATCATGCGCATCATTCTTCTAGGTGCTCCAGGTGCAGGTAAAGGCACACAAGCAAACTTCATCATGGAAAAATACGGTATTCCACAAATCTCTACTGGTGATATGCTTCGTGCTGCTATCAAAGCAGGTACAGAGCTTGGTAAACAAGCTAAAGCTGTTATCGACGCTGGTCAGCTAGTTTCTGATGAAATCATCCTTGGTCTTATCAAAGAGCGTATCGCTCAAGAAGACTGTGCAAACGGTTTCCTACTGGATGGTTTCCCTCGTACTATTCCTCAAGCTGACGGCCTAAAAGAAATGGGCGTTGATGTAGACTACGTTATCGAATTTGACGTTGCTGACGATGTGATTGTTGAGCGTATGGCAGGTCGTCGTGCTCACCTTCCTTCTGGTCGTACTTACCACGTTGTTTACAACCCACCTAAAGTGGAAGGTAAAGATGACGTAACTGGTGAAGATCTTGTTGTTCGTGATGACGACAAAGAAGAAACTGTACGTGCACGTCTAGGTGTTTACCACGAGCAAACTGCACCACTAATCAACTACTACGGTAAAGAAGCTGAAGCAGGCAACACTAAGTACCTTAAGTTTGATGGTACTAAGCAAGTAGCTGAAGTTAGTGCAGATATCGAGAAAGCACTCTCTTAATTTACTGAAGTCAAAAAATTAATATTTTGATATATTGAAAGCGACCCAAGTGGTCGCTTTTTTAGTTTACTCGTAAACATATATCTAAATAACTTCAAGCTGCAGCGATGCAGCACTTTGAGGCTATTTAAGTATATGAACCAAGCCGTTTACCATGAATAGGATGTTATGAAAGAGAATAATAAACAGGGTGTACTCCTCGTGAACCTGGGTACTCCTGACGCACCAACCGCTCCTGCCGTAAAGCGCTTTTTAAGTCAGTTTCTTCATGATCACCGAGTGGTAGATATGACTCGATGGCTTTGGTGTCCGCTATTGCACGGCGTTATCCTTCCAATCCGAGCTCCCAAGGTTGCTAAACTCTACCAATCAGTTTGGATGGAAGAGGGCTCGCCACTGATGGTGTACTCTAAGCGTCAAACAGAAAAGTTGGCTCAAAAGCTTGATATGCCAGTCGAACTTGGCATGACTTATGGAAATCCAAGTTTGCAATCAGGTTTTGAAGCGCTGTTGGCTAAAGGGGTAGAGGAAGTCATCGTTTTACCTTTGTATCCGCAATACTCGGGCACAACAACGGCAGCGGTTTCTGACGGAATAACTAAAGCGTTTAAAAACCTGCCCGTGATGCCGGGCTTTAGCTTTATTCGGGATTACTACAATCACCCGAAATACATTGAAGCGTTAGCGCATTCAGTTCGTGAACATTGGCAAGAGTATGGTAAGGGAGACTACTTGCTATGTTCTTATCACGGTATTCCAAAACGTTACGCTGATAATGGAGATGTTTACCCTCAGCACTGTGAAGAGACGACTCGCTTACTCGCTGAAGCGTTAGGGTTAAACGAGCAACAGATAGGTATGACGTATCAGTCTCGATTTGGCCGAGAAGAGTGGTTACAGCCCTATACCGATAAAACCCTAGAGGCACTTCCTGCAAAAGGGGTAAAAAATATCAATGTAGTGACACCAGCATTCTCTTCGGATTGTTTAGAAACGTTGGAAGAAATCTCGGAAGAGTGTAAAGAGATTTTCCTTGAAGCAGGTGGTGAAAACTTTACCTACATTCCTTGTTTGAACGATAGTGAGCTTCATATAGAAATGATGGCTGAGTTAGTTCACTCTAAGCTTTAGGTACAAAAAGGGTCGCAAAAGCGACCCTTTTTGTAGAGCGATTAAGCGACTTGTACTTGCTGCTCTTCGACTTGTTCTGCTGTGCTGTGAGTATTCTCTGCACCATGCATCCAGCGAACGAGCGTATTCGAGAATAGAAGTAGGATGATACCACTCACGGTAGCGCTGACGGCAATGCCACTAAAGATAGCCATTGCGCCCAATTCTCCTACGTGAGATCCCACATAGCCCGCAACGTAGTTTGCAATCGCATTACAGCCAAACCATGCACCCATCATGAGTGAAGCTAAGCGAAGCGGTGCTAACTTGGTCACCAGTGAAAGACCAATTGGAGATAAGCACAGTTCGCCCAATGTATGGAAGAAGAAAGCTCCCACGAGCCACAACATTGATGTTTTTACCGTTGTGTCTCCACCTTGTTCTAGCACTGCGCCAACCATACATAGGAAGCCAATTGCCAAGAAAAATAGTGCCATCGCAAATTTCACTGGCGAAGTGGGTTCTCGTTTACCTAATTTTACCCAAAGGACAGCCAGAACTGGCGCTAGAGTAATAATGAAAAATGGGTTTAGTGATTGGAACCACGCAGCAGGAACTTCAAAACCACCAATCATGCGATCAGTATATTGTTGAGTGTAGATGTTCATCAGACCACCAGCTTGTTCAAAGCCTGCCCAGAAGACAATAGTGAATAAGCTCATGACCAGAATTACTTTTAGTCGATTCACTTCTTCTTTGGTGAGTGGCTGCTTCGTGGTTGAGTTTTTGTTGTTTAGATCTCGTTTCGCCGCCGGTTCGCGGCCAATGTCACCAAGCCAAGACTGAGCCAGTACCATTTGCATCACTAGGCTAACCAGCATACCCACACCAGCGGCAACAAAGCCTGCTTTCCAACCGTAAGAGGTTGTCACAGAGCCAGAAACGACGCCGGCAAGTAACGCACCTAAGTTGATACCCATATAAAAGATAGTGAATGCGCCGTCACGACGGTTGTCACCCTCTTTATATAAATCGCCAACCATGGTTGAGATATTCGGCTTAAAGAGGCCGTTACCAGTGATAAGCAGACCAAGACCTAAATAGAAACTGTGTAGCGAACCAATACCCAGAGCGTCAGCAGGAAGTGCGAGTGTAAACTGGCCGATAGCCATTAACGCGCCACCAAGCAAAATTGAACGGCGTTGACCTAGATAGTTATCCGCTAAGTAACCTCCGATGAGAGGTGTGATATACACAAGACCAGTATAAATACCGTATAGGTCTAGTGCGTCTTTGGTTGACCAGCCAAGGCCGCCATTCATCGTTGTATCTGTAAGGTAAAGTACTAGAATGGCGCGCATTGCGTAGTAAGAAAAGCGTTCCCACAGTTCAGTACCGAACAATAAGAACAAGCCACGAGGATGGCCGAAATATTGATGTTGGTTTGACATAAGCTCTTCTAATAATAGTTATTACATTTTTTAACGACTTCTACGTATACATTGCAATTTAATGAGTGACAAACAATAAAATTTTGCATTACGACTAAAGTTGTTTGTTAAGTGACTGTTTTTTAGTGGATTTACAGATGATATGATGGTGTGTTGGCTGTGTTACAAACTTAATTTCCATTTTTGTCTATGGACTTCTTCATGTAAGCTTTTGAAAAGATATCGTTAATGCGATCGATGTATAATCATACTTTTATAGATAAACTGAATGTCAATGACTCAACTTGGGCTTAATGCTAGGATAAAAACAAAATAGAATTGGCTAGTAAAAAAGATGAAACGTTGGTATCTACTTTATTGTAAACGTGGGGAGCAGGTTAGGGCGAAACAGCACCTTGAAAACCAAGGTGTAGAGTGCTTTTATCCAACTGTAGAAGTTGAGAAGATTTTGCGCGGGAAAAGACAAAAAGTCGAAGAGCCGCTGTTTCCTTGTTATGTGT